>NZ_JBBAYJ010000010.1 GCF_037153975.1 Aquipuribacter sp. SD81 | reverse complement strand
CGGCCGTGCGAGCACCCCCACGGCGGCGGACGGCGCGAGCGGAGCGGGCGCGCCGAGCGCGCCGACCGAGCCGACCGCCGCGACGGGCACGACCGTCGCGGCCACCGTGCCGGCCGCCCCGACCGCCGGGGCACCTGGTGAGGTCGGCACCGGCGAGCCGGTCGACGACACCGCCGTGGAGCCCGCCGGCGGGGCCGAGCCCACCGGGGACCCGGCCGCCGAGGACCTCGCGCCGGCGTCGTCTGGCCAGCCCGCACCGGGGGCCGCGGGCACGACCGCGACGGTCGCGGCCGCCGTCGCGGCGACCGCCGGCCCGGGCCGGCCCGGCGCCACCTTGGGCGCCGCGTCCACCGCCGGGTCCGCGGCCGGCACGTCCACCGCGTCCCCCGCCACCACCGCGGTCGACGGGACGCCCGCGACGGCCCCGTCGGCCCCGTCGGCCCCGACGGCGACCGAGGCGTCCGCCGCGACGACCGCCACGACGGCCACCACAGCGACCACAGCGACCACAGCGACCACAGCGACCACGGCGACGGGCGCGACCGCCGCGTCCGGCGCCGGCGACGCGACCCCCGCGACCGCCGCGGGCAGCGCGGCCACGGACAGCACCGGCTCCGCGCCCGGGGACGGCGCCGACGCCCCCGCCCCGTCCACCTCCTCGTCCACCGCGTCCTCGCCCGCGCCGGCCCCGGCGTCGACCCCGGCGGCGACCCCGGCGTCGACCCTCGTGTCGACCGTGCCCGGCCTGCCCATCGCCCTCGTGCCCGCCAGCGCGGCCGCTCCGGTGCCGGTCGCCCCCGGGCACACCGGCGCCTCGCCCGACCTCGGGCCCTTCACCCTCGAGCAGCTCGACCGTGCCGCCGCCGTCACGCGCGCGCGGCTGGCGACCAGCGCCGTCGGCGACGTGACGCGTCTCGTCGTCCACCTCAGCCCCGCCGAGCTGGGCCCCGTCCGCGTCACCGCGGAGCTGACCCCGGCCGGTCTGCAGGTCTCGCTCGCCGGCGGCGACGAGGCGACCCGCGACGCGCTGCGGCAGTCCCTCGGCGACCTCCGCGACTCCCTCGGCGACGGCCGGGGCCACGGGCGCGGCGAGGCGTGGCGCGAGGGCTGGGGCGCACCCGGCGGCCGTCCCGACGGCTCCGCCGGGCACCCCGGCCGCCGCGACCTGCCCGGCCCGGGCCCGACCGAGCAGGCGCGGCGACCCGTCGTCGTCGCCGACCCCCGCGGCGTCGAGGCGCCGCGCACGAGCCGGGGGGTCGACGTCCGTGCCTGAGCAGCCCGGCACCCGCCTGGTCCGGCGCACCCGCGCGAGGACCACACACCCCCGCCCCGCCCACCCTCGTCCCAGGAGCGCCGCATGACCGTCGACCCGACCGCCGGCCTCGTCACGGGCTCGTACGCGAGCACCGCGTACACGCCGACGAGCACCGCCCCCACCCGCGGCGACGAGCTGGGCCGCGACGCGTTCCTCAAGCTCCTCGTCGCACAGCTGCGCTACCAGGACCCGCTCAACCCGAGCGAGGGCGCCGAGTTCATCGCCCAGACCGCGCAGTTCACGCAGGTCGAGAAGCTGCAGGAGGTGGCCGACTCCACCGCCGGCACGTACGCGTTCCAGCAGCGCTGGGGCGCGGCCTCGACCGTCGGCACCGACGTCACCTTCCTCGGCGCGGACGGCGTGCCGCAGCGCGGCGTCGTCGTCGCCGCGGTCCTGACGGGTGACGAGCCCGTCCTGCGGGTCCAGACCCCGACCGGCACGACCGACGTGACCTTCGGTCGGGTGCAGGAGCTCCACGCCCCGTCGGTCGGCACGACGCCGCCCGCCCCCAGCACTCCCAGCACCCCCAGCGACACCGGCGCCCCGGCCTCCGGGAGCACCGAGGGAAGCACCACCGGCACGGACGCCGCCCAGCCCGCCTGACGACCGTCAGGCACCTCACCCGAACCAGCTCAGGAGGCCACCGTGCTCCGCTCCATGTTCTCCTCCATCAGCGGGCTCCGCGCCCACCAGACGATGATGGACGTCACCGGCAACAACATCGCCAACGTCAACACGTCGGGCTTCAAGAGCTCGCAGGCCATGTTCCAGGACACCCTCAGCCAGCTGCTGCAGGGTGCGGGCGCGCCCGACGCCAACCGCGGCGGCACCAACCCGGCCCAGGTCGGTCTCGGCACCCGCGTCGCGGGCATCGCGACGAACTTCGGCCAGGGCGCCGCCCAGACGACCGGCCGCGCGACCGACCTCATGATCAGCGGTGACGGGTTCTTCGTCGTCGACAACGGCAACGAGACGCTCTACACGCGCGCCGGCTCCTTCAGCTTCGACGCGCAGGGCCGCCTCGTCACCACGGACGGCTCGCTCGTGCAGGGCTGGGGCGCGGTCAACGGCACCGTCGACACCAACGGCCCGCTCGGCCCGCTCACGGTCCCGATCGGCGTCCTCATGCAGCCGCGGGCCTCCACGAGCGTGACGATGGGCGGCAACCTGCCGGCCGACACCACGAGCACCAACCCCGTCACCACCGCCATCGAGGTGTACGACGCGCAGGGCAACGCCCGCACCGTCACGGTCCAGTTCACCAGGGTGAGCGCGACGGACTGGACGGTGACCGCGGACGACCCGCTCACCGGCACGACGACGGCCACCATGTCGTTCGCCGCCGACGGCACGAACCCGACGCCGCCGACGATGACGGTCGGCGGGATCACCCTCGACCTGTCCGGCATGACCGGCTACGCGGGCACGAGCACGGCCGCCGCGCTGTCCACCGACGGCTACGGCGTCGGCAACCTCACGTCGTTCGGCGTCGGCCCCGACGGCGGACTCGTGGGCGTGTTCTCCAACGGCCGGCGCGAGGTGCTCGGCCAGCTCGCCCTCGCGACCTTCGCCAACCCCAACGGCCTGGAGAAGGCCGGCGGGTCGATGTACCGCCCGAGCGTCAACAGCGGCGCGGTGCAGGTCGGCGTCCCCGGCGACGGCCGCGGCACCCTGGCCGGCGGCATGCTCGAGATGAGCAACGTCGACCTCGCCCAGGAGTTCACCAACCTGATCATCGCCCAGCGCGGCTTCCAGGCGAACTCCCGCGTCATCACCGCCTCCGACGAGGTCCTGCAGGACCTCGTCAACATGAAGCGCTGACGTCCCCCGTGAGCCGGGAGGCGTCCCCCGGACGGGTGCTCGTACGCCCGTCCGGGGGATGACCCCCGACACCCCTCACCGCCACCCGGCACCCGCCGATCCCTCACCCGTACGCACCAGCACCAGCACCGGCCCGCCACGGACGGCAGGCCGCGCCCACACCCCACGGACGGACGTCGTGATCACACTCAGCAGGCTCAACGGGAGCGAGTTCTCGCTCAACCCGGACCTCATCCACCGGGCCGAGGAGACGCCGGACACCGTCGTCACCCTCATCGACGGCAGCCGCTACGTCGTCACGCAGTCCCTGTCCGAGCTCGTCGACCGCGTCGTCGCGTACCGCGCGCGCGTCGTCGCCGAGGCCAACCGGCTGTCGGGCGAGGCCGAGGCCGAGGCCGCCGCCGCGCCGCCCGCGCCCGCCGCCCGTGCCGCCCAGGCCACCCACGACGGCGCCGACGTCGTCGAGCTCCGGACCAGGAGGGCGTGATGGACCCGCTCACCCTCATCGGCATCGCGCTCGCCTTCGCGGCCGTCTTCGTCTCCAACACCATGGAGGGCGGCAACCCGGCCGCCATGTTCCTGCTGCCGCCCATGCTGCTCGTCTTCGGCGGCGCCCTCGGCGCGGGCCTCGCGGGCAACACGCTCAAGGACGTGCCGAAGTTCGGCAAGGCCGCGCTCAAGGCGTTCACGGGCAAGGCCGTGCAGGCCGACAAGTCGCTCGGCATCGTCGTCGAGCTCGCCGAGCAGGCGCGCCGCGAGGGTCTGCTCGGCCTCGAGGAGGCCGCGAGCAAGGTCGAGGACCCGTTCCTCAAGGAGGCGCTGGAGCTCGCGATCGACGGCACCGACCCCGAGGACCTGCAGGACGTGCTCATGGGTCGCATCGAGGCGAAGAAGGCCGCCGACAAGCACGGCGCGAAGTTCTTCGCCGACCTCGGCGCGTACGCCCCGACCGTCGGCATCATCGGCACGGTCCTCGGCCTCGTGCACGTGCTGGAGAACCTGTCCGAGCCGGAGTCGCTCGGGCACCTCATCGCCGCGGCGTTCCTCGCGACGCTGTGGGGCGTCCTCTCGGCCAACGTCATCTTCCTGCCGATGGGCACGCGCCTCAAGCGGCTCAGCGAGCTCGAGGTCGCGAGCATGGAGGTCGTCCTCGAGGGCGTCCTCGCCATCCAGGCCGGCGCCAGCCCCCGCGTCGTCGCCCGCAAGCTCGCGAGCCTCCTGCCGCCGGGCTCCGCACCCGCCGCGCCCGCCAAGAAGGCGGCCTGAGCCATGGCGAAGCGGCACGCGAAGCACGAGGAGGAGGAGCACGAGAACCACGAGCGGTGGCTCATCTCCTACGCCGACATG
This sequence comes from Aquipuribacter sp. SD81, assembly GCF_037153975.1. Classification (NCBI taxonomy): domain Bacteria; kingdom Bacillati; phylum Actinomycetota; class Actinomycetes; order Micrococcales; family Intrasporangiaceae; genus Aquipuribacter; species Aquipuribacter sp. SD81. The sequence continues at coordinate 135,400 of NZ_JBBAYJ010000010.1, read as the reverse complement.
ATCACCCTGCTCATGGTGCTGTTCGTCGTCATGTTCGCCATCAGCAACGTCGACCAGAAGAAGTTCGCGGCCCTCAGCGAGGGCCTGGCCTCCGGCTTCGGCGCACCCCGCTACATCGCCGTCGCCGGCGGCGACGCCGTCATCGACGGCAAGGGCCCGCTCGTCGACCCCATGAAGCTCGACGTCGTCAGCCTCGTCGTCGCCGGCGGCGAGACCGCGCTGGAGCAGGCCGACCCGGCCGACGCCGAGGACGCCCAGCGGGCCGTCGCCGAGGCCCAGGCGGAGCTCGCGAGCCTGGAGGAGGTCGCCGCCCAGGCGCGCGAGGCGCTCGCGGCCGAGGACCTCGAGGGCAGCGCGGACTTCCGCATCACGGAGGACGGCCTCGTCGTCGTGCTCTTCGCCGACGACGTGTTCTTCGCCAGCGGCAGCGCCGAGCTGCAGCCGACCGGTGCGGTGGTCGTCGACGCGATCGCCCCTGCGCTGGCCCGCTCGGCCCGCCAGGTCGACGCGGAGGGCCACGCCAACCACCTGCCCGTGCGCGGGTCGAGCACGTACCCGACGAACTGGGAGCTGTCCGCCGCGCGCGCCGCGACCGTCGTCCGCCGCCTCATCGAGGTCGACGGCATGGACGGCGCCCGCCTCACCGCCGCCGGCTTCAGCGACACGCGTCCGCTCGTGCCCGTGACCGACCCCGACGCCGTGCGCGTCAACCGCCGCGTCGACCTGCTCGTGCGCTCCACCGCCCGCGCCGAGGCCCGGGCCCTGCTGCCGCAGCTCGCCGCGGCGCAGGAGCAGACCGAGGCGGTCGGCGGATGACCCGCCACGCACGACCCACCCACAGCCACGCCCCCGCCCACCCAGGAGAACCGACATGTCGACCGTGACCGACCGCACCCTGTCCAAGGGCGCCAAGGTGCCGCAGCAGCGCGGCGGCGGTGGCGGCGAGGACGAGGCCGCCCCCGCGAAGTCGAAGAAGAAGCTCGTCGTCGTCGCCGCGGCCGTCGTGGTCCTGCTCGGGGCCGCCGCCGCGTGGTTCTTCCTCATGGGGCCCGGCGCCGGCGGCGAGGAGACCGCCGAGGGCGAGGCGGAGGCCGCGGCCGAGGAGGAGCACGCCGAGCCGGAGCCCGGCGAGGTGCTCGCGCTCGAGCCCGTCACGGTCAACCTCGCCGACGGCCACTACCTGCAGATCGGCATCGCGCTGCAGGCGGCGTTGGAGGAGGGCGGTGGCCACGGTGCGGAGCTCGACGGCAGCAAGGCCCTCGACATCGTCATCGCCGACCTCACCGGCAAGGAGATGGCGGAGCTGCAGGACCCGGCGAAGCGGGCGGAGGTGAAGGCGCACCTCGTGGAGGAGGTCGCGCACGCCTACCACGACCACGTCTACGACATCTACTTCACGACCTTCGTCATGCAGTGACCCGTCCGCCACGCGGGTTCACCCGTCAGGCTCAAGAAGGGTGCCCCCGCGCCGATAGGTGATCCGTGCGGACACCAGCAGGGGCCCCTTCGGCGGGCGGGACGGTCACGGCCCGGCCCGTCCCCGAGCCCTACGACTTCCGGCGGCCCGTCAAGCTGTCGCGCGAGCACGGCCGTGCCCTGCAGGTGGTGGCCGAGACCTTCGCGCGCCAGTGGGGCACGCAGATGTCGTCGATGCTGCGCGACGGGCAGGTCGAGCCGGGCCCGGTCACGCAGACGACGTACGGCAAGTGGGTCGCCGGGCTGCCCGCGCCGTCGCTGCTCGCCGTCGTCACCTCGCCGCAGATCGGCGACCTCGTGCTGCACGTCGACCAGGACGTGGCCATGGTGTGGGTGGACCGGCTGCTCGGCGGTCGCGGCGAGGCGGAGCAGCCCGCGCGCCCCGCCACGCAGCTGGAGACCGCGCTGCTGCGCGGCCTGCTCGAGCGCGTCGTCGCGGAGCTGCCGTACGCGTTCGCGCCCCTCGCGACCATCACCGCGCGGGTCGGGCACCTGGAGACGAACCCGCAGTTCGCCCAGGTCGTCGGCCCGGCCGAGGCGATGGTCCTCATCGACTTCACCGTCGTCGTCGGCGAGGTGACGGGTACCGCCACCCTCGCCGTGCCCTTCGACGCCATCCAGCCGCTGCTGGACCCCGCCGGCGACGAGCGCGCCGTCGTGCGCACCAACCCCGCCGCCGAGGTCGGGCTCGGCGAGGTGCCCGTCACCGTCGGCGCCCGCATGCGCGGGGTGCGGATGACGAGCGAGTCCGTCCTCGCCCTCGCCCCCGGTGACGTCGTGCGTCTCGGCCACCGCGCCGAGTCCCCGCTCCTGCTCGTGGCGGGAGACCGCCCCTTCGCCCGTGCCGTGCCCGCGGACCGCCGCAACCGGCTCGCCTGCCTCGTCGTCGACCCTCGGAAGGACACCCAGTGACCGCCGCCCAGCCCTCCGCCACCCCCGCAACCCCGGTGACGGACGTCCCGACCGCCACGCTGCAGGCGGCGACCGCCGCGGGCGCGATGCTGCCGCTCGAGCCCGGCTCGACCGCCGTGGCCGTGCCCGTGGGTGCCGCCACGGTGGGCGACGTCACCGCCGGTGCGGCCGTGCCGGGCGACCACGTCGCCGTGACGGCCCGCTTCAGCGGGGCCGCGGACGGTGTCGTCGCGGTGGTGCTGTCCTCCGACGCCCTCACCGCCATCGCCGGCGGCACCCCGGACGCCGCCGCCTGCGTGCCCGCCCTCGAGGCGGCCGCGACCGCGCTCGGCCCGTGCGTGCTCGGCGAGGTCGAGACCGTCTCCGCGCCCGCCCTGCTCGAGCAGCTGCTCGCCGCCGGGGCCGACGCCGGTCTCGCCCGCCTCGGTGACGCCGGCGACCCGGCCGCGACCGTCCACGTCGCGCTCGTCGCGCACCTGCCGGCCCCGTCCGCCCCGGTCCCCGCCCCGCGGAGCGCGTCGGCGTCGGCCGCCGCTCCGTCGGCCGCTGCGGCGACGGCGCCGCGCGGCACCCAGCAGCGCGGCATCGAGATGCTCCGCGGCGTCCACATGGACGTCACCGCCGAGATCGGCCGCACCCGCATGACCGTGCAGGAGCTGCTCGAGCTCGCCGCCGGCTCCGTCGTCGAGCTCGACCGGCCCATCGGCAGCCCCGCCGACCTGCTCGTCAACGGCCGGCTCTTCGCCCGCGGCGAGGTCGTCGTCGTCGACGAGGACTTCGCCCTGCGCATCACGGAGATCGTCGAGCCCGACGACGACGTCCACTGACGCTCGCGTCACCCGCCCGACGCACCCCCGACGCACCCCCGACGCACCCGCCCGCCCGACCCAGACCACCCGGAGGACCTCGTGGACACGCTCGAGCTCACGCTGCGCTCGGCCGGCGGGCTGCTCGCCGTGCTCGGCACGGTGTGGCTGCTCACGCGGGTCGCGCGCTCGCGGGCCGGTGCCGCCGTGCTGCAGCCGGGCCGCCGGCTGCGGGTCCTCGCGCGGGTGAGCGTGGGACGGCGCAGCAGCGTCGTGACGGTCGACGCGGGGGACCGGGTGCTCGTGCTCGGCGTGGCCGACGGCGCCGTGCGCCTGCTCGCCGAGCAGCCCGCCCTGCCCGACCCCGAGCAGCCGGTGCAGCGCCTCGAGCTGCCCGTCGGTGCCTCCGTGGCTCCCGCCGACCCCGCGGCCCGGCCCGACGGTCCCTCGGTGAGCGCCGCCTCGCCGTTCCCGGTGCCCGCGCCGCGCTCGACCTCGCCGCTGGCCGGGTCGCTGCTGGACCCGGGCACGTGGCGCAGCGCCGTGCAGGTCGCGCGCGACCGGACCGTCAGACGGTGAGCGCCGCCCGACGCGCGCACCCCGGCCGGGCCGTCGCCCTCGCCGCGGTCGCGCTCCTCGTCCTGCTGCTCGCGCTCGTCGCCGGCGCCGTCCTCGCCGACGGTGCCGCCGCGAGCACGCCCGAGCCGCCCACCGCGCCGAGCGCGCCCGCGCAGCCGGCACCCCCGGCCGACCCATCGACGGGCGGCTCGGTGTCCCTGGAGGTCAACGGCCCCAACGGCACGCCCGCCTCGGCGATCGTCCTCATCCTCGTGATCACGGGTCTGTCGGTGGCGCCCGGGCTGCTGCTCATGACCACGGCCTTCACGAAGGTCGTCGTGGTCCTCGCCCTCACCCGCAACGCCATCGGGCTGCAGATGACCCCGCCCAACCAGGTGCTCCTCGGCCTCGCGCTGTTCCTCACGATGTTCGTCATGGCGCCGACGCTCGGCGAGATCAACGACGTCGCCGTGCAGCCGTACCTCGGCGGGGACCTGCCGCTGGAGGAGGCGTTCACGCTCGGGCTGCAGCCGCTGCGCGAGTTCATGCTCGGCAGCACGCGCCCGGAGGAGCTCGCGCTCATCACGAAGGCGGCCGGTCAGGAGCTGCCCGCGGCGGCCGCCGACGTGCCGATCACCACCCTCGTCCCTGCCTTCGTGCTCAGCGAGCTCCGGTCGGCGATGATCATCGGCTTCGTCGTGTTCGTGCCGTTCCTCGTCATCGACCTCGTGGTCTCCAGCGCGCTCATGAGCGTCGGCATGATGATGCTGCCGCCGGTCATCATCAGCCTGCCCTTCAAGATCCTCCTCTTCGTCCTCGTCGACGGCTGGGGCCTCGTGGTCCGCGCGCTCGTCGGGTCCTACGGGTAGGCCGCGGTGACCGACGCGACCGTCATCGAGATCGCCCTCGCGGCCCTCGTCCTCGGGGCGAAGCTGGCTGCGCCCGTCCTCGTCGCCTCGCTCGTCGTGGGCTTCGTCGTCTCGCTCTTCCAGTCCGTCACGCAGATGCAGGACCCGTCGCTGGCCTTCGTGCCGAAGCTCGTGGCGGTCGGGGTGTGCCTGCTGCTGTTCGGCAGCTGGATGATCGCCGAGGCGACGCTGTTCACCGAGCAGCTGTACGAGCGCATCCCCGAGCTCGTCCGGGGCGGCTGAGCGCCGTGGTGGGACGGCGATGACCGTCGACGTGCCGTCGGAGACCCTGGCGGCGCTGCTGCTCGGCTCGCTGCGGGTCGTCGGCTGGCTCGTAGTGGCGCCGCCCTTCGCGGGCCGGACCGTGCCGGCGCAGGTCAAGGCGCTGCTGTCGGTCGCGCTCGCGCTGCCGCTGCTGCCGACGCTGCGCGACGACCTCCCGCCGCTGGAGCTCGGACCGTTCGTGGGCGCCGCCGTCGTGCAGCTGCTCGTGGGCCTCGGCATGGGGTTCGTCGCCTACCTGCTGTTCCAGGCCTTCCGCACCGCGGGCGACCTCGTCGACACCCTCGGCGGGTTCGCGACGGCGCAGGCGTTCGACCCCATGGCGCAGGGGCAGGTGTCGGTGGTCGGCCGCTTCCAGGGGCTCGTCGCCGGCACCCTGCTGCTCGTCACCGACGGCTGGCTCGTGGTGTGGCACGGCTTCTTCCGCAGCTTCGACGTGCTGCCGCTGACGGCCGCCTTCGACGCCCGCGCGTTCGCGGTCGCGGTCACCGACGGGCTCGGCGCGATGCTGCTGGCCGGCGTGCAGATCGCGGCGCCGATGCTCGCGGTGCTGTTCCTCGCCGACGTCGGGCTCGGCCTCGCCACGCGCATCGCCCCGCAGCTCAACGCCTTCGCCACGGCGTTCCCCGTCAAGATCCTGCTCACGCTCACCCTGATCGGCTACACGTTCGTGGCCATGCCCGACGCGGTGGTCGCGACCGCGGACCGTATCGGGGGCACGCTCGTGCAGGTCGTGGGGTAGCGCCGTGGCCCAGGGCGGTGCGGGGGAGAAGACCGAGGCCCCCACCCCGCGCAAGCTCAAGGAGGCGCGGGACCGGGGCGACTCCCCGAGGACGCAGGACCTGTCGGCGTGGGCGTCGGTCGCGGCCATGGCCGTGACCGCGCCGAGCGTCGTCGCGGCCGGTCACCGCACGCTCGCGGAGGTCGTGCACCGGGCGGCCGGGGTCGTGGAGGACCCGGAGCCCGCCGTCGCGCTCGACGTGCTGTCCGACGCCGTCGGGTCCGGGATGCTCCTGCTGGTGCCGCTCGTGGGGGCGGCGGTCGTCGCCACGGTCGTGTCGCACGTGCTGCAGGGCGGCGTGCACCCCGCGTGGACCAAGCTCAAGCCGGACCCCAAGCGGCTCGACCCGCTGCAGGGCGTCAAGCGCATGTTCGGGCTCATGACCCTGTGGGAGGCGGCCAAGACGCTGCTCAAGACCGTCGTGCTCGTGCTCGTCGCGTGGTGGGCGGTGACGCGGATGACGCCGGTGCTCATGGGCTCCGGCGCGCTCAGCCTCGGCGCGACCCTGGACTCCCTCCGCGGCTCGGTGGCGCTGCTGCTGCAGGTCGCCGTCGTGGTCGGGGTGGCGATGGCCGCCGCGGACTTCGCCGTCCAGAAGCGCAAGTCCGTGAAGGACCTCCGCATGACGAAGCAGGAGGTCAAGGAGGAGAGCCGGAGCTCCGAGGGCGACCCGATGGTCAAGCAGGCGCGGCGCTCGCGGCAGATCGCCATGAGCCGCAACCGCATGATGGCTGCGGTCGCCGACGCGGACGTCGTCGTCGTGAACCCGACGCACTACGCGGTGGCGCTGCGCTACGAGGCCGGGTCCGGCCCGCCGAGGGTCGTGGCCAAGGGCGTCGACGCGCTCGCCGCGAAGATCCGGGCCCGGGCCGCCGACCACCGCGTCCCCATGGTCGAGGACGTGCCGCTCGCGCGCGCCTTGCACGCCGCGTGCGAGGTCGGCGACGAGATCCCCGGCGAGCTGTTCGACGCCGTCGCGCACGTGCTCGCCTTCGTCATGTCGCTGCGGGCCAAGGGCAGTGCGGCGGGCACGCACCGCGACTCCCGGCGCACCGGCGACCTGCCCGACGGCAAGGAGCTGCGTCGCGGTCGGGCGCGCCGGCGGCGTCGCGCCGCTGCGGCCTGAGCCACCCAGGGGCCGGCGGCTGAGGCGGCCAGAGCGAAGGAGGTGCCGCCGCCTGCGGACCACCGACCGGGCGGAACGGGCATGGGTTCCTTCGCTGTGGCCGCCCACCGGCACGCAGCACGACCACGCCTACGCGTCCCCCGCCCGCCTACGGCCAGGTCTGTGGTGCACACATCGACGCGACGCTGCTGACCCTGGACGCCCGCCTCGCCACGGCGGCCGAGCCCCGGGTGCCGGGTCGGGGTGCCCGGCTGAGGAGGCGGGGCTGGGCGGCCTTGCTGGTAGCCGCTCCGCACCGCACGTCGTCCGACACGTGGTGCCCTTGACGTCGGCAGGCGGTGGGAGCAGACCGGCGCTGGCGCGGGCCCGTGCTCAGGGTGCGGCGCGGCCCGCCGCCTCGTGACGCCACTCGTCCGGCGACAGCCCGTAGGCGGCCCGGAACCGTCGGTTGAAGTGCCGCGGGTCCTTGAACCCCCAGGACAGCGCGACCGCGTGGACGGGGCGGGCGCGACCGCGGGCGGTCGCGAGCTCGTGCTTCGCGCCCTCCAGCCGCCGGGCGATGACGAGCTGCTCGAGGCTGAAGCCCGCCGCCGCGCAGACGCGGTGCAGGTGACGCCGTGAGACGCACAGGGCGGCCGCCACCGACCCGGCGCTCAGCCCGGGCTCCCGCAGGTGCTGCTGGACGTACGCGAGGACCTGCGACCCGAGCGTCTCCTGCACCGCGTCCCGGGCCGCCGCTCCCCGGTCGCCCGCCGTGCTGAGCAGCGCACGGGCCAGCTGCTGCCCCACCTCTCCGACGACGACGGCGTCCGGCCCGCCGCTGTGCCGTGCCGCGTTCTCGGCGAGGTCGCTCATGAAGGCGCGGACCAGGCCGTACAACGGGCTGACGGGCAGGCGCGTCGTCGCACGCCACGCCGTCGCGGCCGACACCCCCAGGTCGTCCAGGGGCAGCTGCAGGGAGCTCGACGAGCCCCAGCCGCTCCAGGAGAACTCGAAGGGGCGGCTGATGTCGACGACCATGAGGTCCCCGGTGCGCACGAGCCGACGGTCCTCGTCCACCCGGTGGCGCCCGGCGCCCGCACCCTGCACCGCCAGCGCGACGACCTCCGGAGAGGCCGTGCGGGCGGCGCGGCGGTCACGTCGCAGCGTGATGCCGGTCGACTCGGCGCGGAACACGCGCGAGGGCCCGAGCTCGAAGACGGCCATCCGCCCGCTCACTCCGCCAGGGGCGTCGTCGAGCTCCACGGACGAGGCCCCGGACGCGTCCGTCATGGCCGCGCGGAAGGTCTCGCGCCGCAGCTCGGGGGCGACGGACCTGGTGTCGAGCAGGACAGGCACCCGAGCTCCCCTCGCAGCCTGCGCGCGACCTTAGGAGGCGCCCGGCCGCCGGGACAAGAGCGAGCGCGCGGTCGAGCGGCACCCGGCGTGCGGCGCGCGCGGTCCGTGTGTCCCTCAGGGCCCCACCCCGGTCCCTCACAGCCGCTGCCCGTAGGCCGTGCCGCTGCCACCGTTCCCGCGACGAGGGCCGGTGCGGGGGACGGGGGGCCGGCCGCACCCGGGACGAGAGGGGACGCTCATGCCGCACGTCGAGACCGAGGACGGCGCACACATCTTCTACAAGGACTGGGGGGAGGGTGGCAGCCCGGTCGTGCTCAGCCATGGCTGGCCCCTGAACGCCGACGCGTGGGACGCCACCGCCCTCTTCCTCGCCGAGCACGGCCACCGCGTCGTCGCCCACGACCGGCGCGGCCACGGCCGCTCGAGCCAGACGTGGCACGGCAACGACATGGACAGCTACGCCGACGACCTCGCCCAGCTGCTCGACGCCCTCGACCTGCGCGACGTCACCCTGGTCGGGCACTCCACCGGCGGCGGGGAGGTCGTCCGCTACGTGGGCCGCCACGGCACGTCCCGGGTGGCGAGGATCGTGCTGGTGAGCGCCGTCCCGCCGCTGATGCTCCGCACCGACGACAACCCCGACGGCCTGCCGCTGGAGGTCTTCGACGGCCTGCGCGCCGGCGAGCGCACCGACCGCTCCCAGCTGTACCGCGACCTCGCCGACGGGCCGTTCTTCGGGCACAACCGCGACCACGACGTCGACCAGGGGTTCCGCGACGCGTTCTGGCTGCAGTCGATGGCCTGCGGGCACCGCGCCGCCTACGAGTGCATCGCCGCGTTCTCCGCGACCGACTTCCGCGCCGACCTCGCCGCGGTCGACGTGCCGACCCTCGTCGTCCACGGCGACGACGACCAGATCGTGCCGTTCGAGGTCGGGGGCAGGCGCTCCGTCGACCTCGTGGACGGCGCCGTGCTGCGGGTCTACGAGGGCAGCGGCCACGCCCTGCCCGACACCGACCGGCAGCGCCTGCACGACGACCTGCTCGCATTCATCGACGGCTGAGGAGCCCCTGTGACCACATCCGACACCACCACGGCCGCCACGTCCGAGCCCGCGGCCGGCGGACGCGCCGTACCCGACACCGTGGTGCTCGTCCACGGCCTCTGGGTCACCCCGCGCAGCTGGGAGCACTGGGTGCCGTACTACGAGGCGAAGGGCCTCCGCGTCCTCACGCCCGCCTACCCCGGCTTCGAGGTCGAGGTCGAGGCGCTGCGGGAGGCCCCCGACGTCATCGCCCGCCTCACGGTCCCGGAGACCGTCGAGCACCTCGCCGGCGTCGTGGAGTCCGTCGCCATCCCGCCGATCATCATGGGCCACTCCTTCGGAGGCATCCTCACCCAGCTCCTCCTCGCCCGCGGCCTCGGTAGCGCCGGCGTGGTCATCGACTCGGCCCCGACCGAGGGCGTCCGCGTCAGCCCGCTGTCGCAGGCCCGGTCCCTCTTCCCCGCGCTGAAGGACCTGGGCAACCGGCACAAGGCCGTCGGGTTCACGCCCGAGGAGTTCCACTACGCCTTCACCAACACCCTGAGCGCCGAGGAGTCACGAGCGGTCTGGGAGCGCTACGCGATCGCCGCGCCCGGGCACTGGGTGTTCGAGTACGGCCTGTTCGCGAACTTCAAGCCCGGCCACCAGGAGACGTGGGTCGACTACGACGCCGACCGGGCGCCCCTGCTGTTCGTCGCCGGCGAGAAGGACCACATCATGCCGCCGTCGGTGAACCGGTCGAACGCCCGCCACTACCACCGCAGCCCCGCCGTCACCGAGTACGAGGAGCTGCCCGGACGCGACCACTGGACGTGCGGCGCCCCCGGCTGGGAGCAGGTCGCCGACCTCGCGCTGGACTGGGCGCTGGACCACGCCAGAACCGACCGGCCCTGGGCCGCAGAAGGGTCCGCGACGGCGGCCGGGTGACACCGGGCGGCGGTGTCGCCTACGCCTGCGCGTCGTCCGTGGGGGCCTCCTGCAGGGCGCGCACCTCGACCACCGAGTCGAGGGCCTTGGACGCCTTGGCGGCCCAGTCGACCGCCGCGTCCTCGTCGGTGACCTCGATGACCCAGAAGCCGCCGAGGTACTGCGGCGCCTCGACGTAGGGACCCTGCACCCGCTGCAGCCGGTCACCGGTGTTGTCGACGGTGACCGCGGTGGCCGGCGGGTGCAGGCCGCCGGCGAAGCGGAACGCGCCGGAGCCCATCAGCTCGTCGATGAAGGCGCCCGCGGCGGCCATGGCGGCCTCCGCCTCCGCCGGCGCCATGGTCTCGAGGGTCGGTGACTCCTCGGTGTCGTGCGGGAGGGAGAGCAGGTACTGCGGCATCGGTGTGACTCCTGGTCGTCGGGTGCGGTGCACATCTAGGTCCGGGTCCGTCCCCGTCTCTCAGACGGGCGCTGTCGCCGCATCTCATCGGCGACGGCGGCTCCGGGTGGACCGCGACGTCGGGACGCAACAGTCGGCGGCCAAGGCGAAGGCGGCCACAGCGAAGGACGCGCCGGCCCCCGCGGGCCACCGACCGGGTCGGACACGGCGCGGTTCCTTCGCTGTGGCCGCCCACCGCTGCCGGGCGCTCGAGCTCCGCAGCGCGACACGCCGACGCGCTCAAGTAGCCGGGCGGCGCTGCCGAGAGAGCACGTGCCAGGACGGCGCAGCACGGCCACGGAACGGCCACGAGCACCACGACCCCTCCGCCGCACGAACCGGAGGGAGAGCTGAGGTCTGCGTGAGCGCGTCCGGCATCGGTCGATACGCCCTGCCCGTCGGGGTCGTGGGCATCGTCCTGCTGCTGGTCGTCCCGCTGCCCGCCGTGCTGCTCGACGCGCTGCTCGTCCTCAGCATCGCCGTGAGCGTCCTCATCCTGCTCACCGCGATGTACGTCGAGCGCCCGCTCGACTTCTCGATCTTCCCGGCGCTGCTGCTGGTCGTCACCCTGTTCCGGCTGGGGCTCAACGTCGCCTCGACCCGGCTCGTGCTGCTCGACGGCTACGCAGGCGGTGTCATCGCGGCGTTCGGCAACTTCGTCATCGGCGGCTCGCTCGTCGTCGGCCTCGTGATCTTCCTCATCCTCACCGTCATCCAGTTCGCCGTCATCACCAACGGCGCGACGCGCGTGGCCGAGGTCGGCGCCCGCTTCACCCTCGACGCGATGCCCGGCAAGCAGATGGCCATCGACGCCGACCTCAACGCCGGCCTCATCGACGAGGACACCGCGCGTCAGCGCCGCGCCGAGGTGACGGCCGAGGCCGACTTCTACGGCGCGATGGACGGCGCCTCGAAGTTCGTCAAGGGCGACGCCATCGCCGCCATCATCATCACGGTCATCAACCTGCTCGGCGGCTTCGGCACGGGCGTCGGCATGCGGGGCATGGGCTGGGGCGAGGCGATCTCCACCTACTCCCTGCTGACGGTCGGCGACGGCCTCGTCTCCCAGATCCCCGCGCTGCTCACGTCCGTGGCGACCGGCCTCATCGTCACCCGGGCGACCTCGACCGGTGACATGGGCAGCGACGCGGCCACCCAGCTGCTGCGCTCCACCAAGGCCCTCACCATCGGCGGCGCCGCCATCACCGGGCTGGCCGTCGTCCCCGGGCTGCCCAAGCTGCCGTTCCTGCTCGTGGGCGGCGCCATGCTGGCCCTGGCCCTGCGTGCGAGGAACGTCGAGCGCGCCGAGGCGGACGAGCCCGGCGACGCGCTCGAGCCGGTCGCCCTCGACCCGGCCGAGCAGCTGGCCAACGACATGGTCGTCGACCCGCTCGAGATCGTGCTCGCCGGCGACCTCGTCGACCTCGTCGACGCCGGCGCCGGCGGCGACCTGCTGGACCGGGTGCGCGCGCTGCGCCGCAAGGTCGCCCTCGAGGTCGGCCTCGTGCTGCCGCCCGTGCGCACGCGCGACTCCCTCGACCTGCCCATGGGCACGTACTCCGTCGTCGTCTCCGGCGTCGAGGTCGGCCGCGGCCAGGCGCCCGCCGGCAAGGTCCTCGCGCTCGGGGACCACCTTGACGGCCTGCCCGGCACGACGACCGTCGAGCCCGTCTTCGGCCTGCCGGGCAAGTGGCTGCCCGCCGAGGCGCGGCACCAGGCCGAGCTCGCCGGCGCGACGGTCGTGGACCGCGGCTCGGTCCTCATCACCCACCTCGGCGAGGTGGTCCGCGCCAACGCCGCGCGCCTGCTGTCCCGCGAGGACACCAAGGCCCTCGTGGAGTCCGTCCGCCGCTCGCACCCCGTCGTGGTCGAGGAGCTCGTGCCCTCGCAGCTGTCGCTCGGGGAGGTGCAGCGCGTGCTGCGCGGCCTGCTCGACGAGCACGTGCCGGTCCGGGACCTCGTCCGCATCTTCGAGGCGCTGTCGCTGCGGGCGCGGACCTCCACCGACGTCGACGGCCTCGTGGAGGCCGCCCGCGCCGGGCTCGGCCCCGCCGTCGCGGACGCGTTCTGCCGCGACGGCGTCCTCCGCGTCCTCACCCTCGACCCGCTGCTGGAGCACGAGCTCGCCGAGCACGTGCGCCCCGGCGAGGACGGCCCGGTCGTCCAGCTCGACCCCGGCGCCACCGGGCGGGTCCTCGACTCGCTCGCCGCCGCGGTGCAGCGGGTCGACGGGCTCGGGGTGGAGTACGTGCTCGTCTGCGCGCCGGGCCTCCGCTCGGCGCTCCGCCGCCTCGTCGTCGCCGCGGTGCCGACGCTGGCGGTCCTCTCGTACACCGAGGCCGGTCAGGCGCCTCGGGTGGAAGCCGTTGGGACGGTGACGAATGCCTCGGCAGTTGCGTCTTGAGGGGCCGGCGCTCGCGCCCCTGCTCGAGCAGGCTCGACGTGAGCACGGCGCGGACGTGCAGGTGGTCTCGGCCCAGCGCGTCCGCACCGGTGGTCTCGCCGGGTTCTTCGCCCGCGAGCACTACGAGGTGACGGTCAGCGTGCCGGACGCCCCGGCCGTGTCGTCGCCGACGCCGCGCCCCGCTGGACCCGGCACGACCGGCGGTGGGCTCGACGCGCTGCTGGCCGCCGCCGACGGCGCCGACGGGGCGAGTGCGCCGGCCGTGACCCCGGTGCCGACGGTGCCCGCGGTGCCGACTGCGCCGACGGTGCCCCAGGCGCCCGTGACCGCTGTCGCCACCGCTCCCGAGGCGACCCCCCTGCCCGTCGAGGTCCGCCCGCCCGGGCGCAGGCTGTCGACGGAGACCCGCGCCTTCGACGACGTCCTCGCGGCACTGCGCGCCGACCTGCTGGGCGGAGCCGCCGCGGCCGAGCCCGAGGTCGTGCCCGCGGCGCTCGCCCTGGCCGACGCGACCGCCGGCTCGACCGCGCGCGCCTGGACGCCGTCGACGCTCGCACCCGCCGAGCCGTCGTCGGTCGACGCGGCCCTGGCCGGGGCCACCACCGGAGCCCCCGCCGCCGCGCCCGTGGTGGCGCGGGCCGACACCCCGCGGCCGGCTTCCGTCCCCCTCGCGCCGTTCGCGGAGCCGTCGTCCCCGGCCGGCGACGTGGTGTCCCGCGCCGACGCGCCCCGTGGGTCGGGTGCGGCCGTGCCCCCGCCGAGGGACGGCGTGCCGGGCGGAGGCGGCCGTCACTCGTCGGGTCCCGCCGAGCCACCCGAGCTCGCCGAGCCCGCCGCCGAGCCCGCCGAGCCCGCCGAGCCCGCGCCCGCGCCCGAGCCCGCGCAGCCCCACCCCGTCGCGTCGGTGTACCCCCAGTGGGGGCACACCGAGCCGGAGCACACCGACCCCGCGCCGATCCCGCCGCCCGCCGCCCCCGAGGCGCCCGAGCTCGTCGTCCGCCTGGAGCCGTCCGCCCTGCCCCGGGGTCCGCGCACCCGCGCCGCGGCGAGCGCGGGCGCCGACCGCGCCGACGGCCCCGCGCCCGACCGCGTCACCCGCTTGACGGGGGAGGGCGACCTCGTCTCCCTCGCGCTCGCCGTCGGCGCCTCGCGCCGTCTGGCCGCGCTGGCCGCCGCCGACGTCGCCGACACGGGCTGTGCCCGGTCGGACCTGCGGCTGCCGCTGCTCGCCGCGAGCCTCGGCGGCCGGCTGGCCGCCGCCACCGTCCCGCTGCACGCGGGCCCCGGTGAGGTCGTCCTCGTGGTCGGGCCCGCACCGCACGTCGAGGCGACGGCCGCCGCCGTGGCCGAGGCCCTCGGGCGCGCCCGCGTCGTGACGTGGGACGACCGCAGCACGCGGCGCAGGCTGCCGCGGCTGCGGGAGCAGGCGCTCGCCGCCGCCGCCCCCCTCGTGCTCGCCGTGCCCGACGCCGACACCGTCGTCGTGGACCTCGTCGAGCCCGACCTCGTCGTCGGTGTCGTCGACGCGACCGTGTCCGCGCGGCCCGCGTCGCGGGAGCCCGTCGGCCCGAGCACCCGCGTGCGCCCGGACGTCGTCGCCGTGGTCGGCGCCGCGCGCGCCGTCGTCCCGGCGGCCGACCTCGGGGCCCCGGTCTCGCTGCTCGACGGCCGGCCCGCCACCGAGGGCGCCTGGACCGGCGCGCTGCTGGACGCGCTGCGCTGGGCGGCGGGGGAGTGAGCCGCGGCACCGCCGAGCTCGAGCGGCCGCGCCTCAACGCACCCGTCGTGCTGGGCCTGCCCGGCGTGCCCGACGGCCTGCGCAGCCGGCTGGAGGACCTCGTCGGCGCCGACCTCGTCGTCGCGGCCGTGCTCGTACCCGGCCGGGTGGGCGTGCAGCGCCCCGGCGCGACCATCGCCGTCACGTGGGCGGTCCCGCCGCGGGGCGCGCTGCAGGTGTCGTGCACGCTCGTCGAGGTCGTGGCCGAGGAGCCGCCCCGCTGGGTGCTGCGCCCGGCCGGGCCCGCCCGGCGCGTGCAGCGGCGGCGCTTCGTCCGCGCGGACGTCCTCGCCGGCGCCGACCTGGAACCGCCGGACGACGCGGCCGACGACCTGGGTCGCGCGGAGCTGGACCCTCGGGAGGGCTCCGAGGTCCGGTGGCGCGCGACGGGTGTCGTCGCGGACCTCAGCGAGGGTGGCGCGCGCGTCGTCCTCGACGCCGACCAGCCGTTCCCCGCGCGGGCGGGCGAGCCGCTCGTGCTGTCCCTGCGCCTGCCGGACGTGGTCGTGAGCACCGGCTGCGACGTCGTGGCGGTCGAGCGGGCCGCCGTACGGCAGCTGCAGGTGCGGGTCCGCTTCGACCTGCCCGACCACGAGGCCGGGCTCGTGCGCCGCGAGGTGCTGCGACGGCAGGGCGAGGCCCGGGCAGCTGGGGCGCGGTCGTGAGCTTCGTCCCCCTGCTCGGCCTCGTGCTCGCCTCCCCGGTCGTCGTGCAGGCGCTGCAGGGAGCCCGTCCCGTCCAGGACGCGCTCGTGGTGTGGCTCCTCGGCATGCTGCTCGCCGCCGTCGGGGTCCGGCTGTGGCGCGCGGTCACGACGCCCGGACCGCGGCAGACCCTGCCCACCGTCCCGCTGCCGCAGGAGCAGACCCCGCGCCGGCGCCGCGGCGACTGACCACCGCGACCCGCCCGCGGCGCTGACCGGCCCGCACGACCCGATCCCGCCGGGTGGGCGACGGGAAGGGGTCCCGGGCCTACCCTGGGCCGATGCTCGTCCTCAGCCGCCGCACCGGCGAGAGCGTCGTCATCGGTGACGACGTCGTCGTGACCGTGCTCGAGCTCAAGGGCGACGGCGCGGTCCGCCTCGGCATCGACGCCCCCCGCTCGACCCGGGTGCACCGCGCCGAGGTCTACGCGGCCGTCAAGGCGGCCAACGCCGAGGCGAGCCGGTCCGGGCAGCAGCCGTCCGCCGCCGTCGCCGAGCTCATGGGCCTCGCGGGCGCCCCGGGCCGTCGCGCACCCGGTGTCACCGGCGCGACGTCGCCCACGGCGCCCGCTGGCTCTCGCGGTTCCGGACCCGGCACACCGCAGGGTGACGGACCGGCGGACGGCGGGGCGGAGCCCGCCCGTCCCAGGCCCGGCCCGCCGCCGAGACGCTGAGCCGGACCGGTCGCGCCCGGCACCTAGGCTGGTGACGTGCGGATCGGCATCGTCACCTTCCCCGGTTCCCTCGACGACGGCGACGCGGCGCGCGCCGTCCGCCTGGCCGGCGCGGAGCCGGTCCGGCTCTGGCACGCCGACCACGACCTGCACGGCGTCGACGCAGTCGTGCTGCCCGGGGGGTTCTCCTACGGCGACTACCTGCGCGCCGGGGCCATCGCCCGCTTCGCCCCCGTCATGACCGAGGTCGTCGACGGCGCCCGCAGGGGCATGCCGGTGCTCGGCATCTGCAACGGCTTCCAGGTCCTGTGCGAGTCCCACCTGCTGCCGGGCGCGCTCGTGCGCAACGACGTGCAGCGGTTCGTGTGCCGCGACCAGCGGCTCCGCGTGGAGAACGCGACGACGGCGTGGACCGGCGCCTTCGAGGCCGGGGCCGAGATCACCGTCCCGCTCAAGAACGGCGAGGGCGGCTACGTCGCCGACGAGGCGACCCTCGACCGGCTCGAGGGCGAGGGCCGCGTCGTGTTCCGCTACCTCGACGTCAACCCCAACGGCTCCCGGCGCGACATCGCAGGCGTGACCGACGCGAGCGGCCGGGTGGTCGGGCTCATGCCGCACCCCGAGCACGCCGTCGAACCGGGCTACGGGCCGACGACCGACGGTCTCGGCCTCTTCACGTCCGTGCTGGCCACCGCGCTGACGGGGGTGCTCGCGTGAGCCCGCACGGCGCCACCAGCCCCGAGGCCGTCGAGGTCGTCGCCACGGCCGACCGGCTCGACTCCGTCGCCCACGCCGCCGCCACGCCCGACGTCGAGCAGCCGTGGGCCGAGCTCGGCCTCAAGCCCGACGAGTACCAGCGCATCCGCGACATCCTCGGCCGGCGGCCCACGTCGGCGGAGCTCGCCATGTACTCCGTCATGTGGTCCGAGCACTGCTCGTACAAGTCGAGCAAGGTGCACCTGCGCCGCTTCGGCGACGCCACCCAGCGCGCCCTGGAGAAGGGCAGCACGCGCCTGCTCGCGGGCATCGGCGAGAACGCGGGCGTCGTCGACATCGGCGACGGCTGGGCCGTCACGTTCAAGGCGGAGTCGCACAACCACCCGAGCTACGTCGAGCCGTACCAGGGCGCCGCGACCGGCGTCGGCGGCATCGTCCGCGACATCCTCGCCATGGGTGCCCGCCCCGTCGCCGTCATGGACTCCCTGCGCTTCGGGGCGCCGGAGCACCCCGACACCGCTCGCGTCGTGCACGGGGTCGTGGCCGGGGTCGGCGGGTACGGCAACTGCCTCGGGCTGCCCAACGTCGGCGGCGAGGTGTACTTCGACCCCTGCTACCAGGGCAACCCGCTGGTCAACGCCCTGTCGGTCGGCGCGCTGCGGCACGAGGACCTGCACCTGGCCAACGCCACCGGCGCGGGCAACAAGGTCGTGCTCTTCGGGGCCCGCACCGGCGGCGACGGCATCGGCGGGGTGAGCGTGCTCGCGAGCGAGACCTTCGCCGAGGGCGGACCGAGCAAGCGCCCGGCCGTGCAGGTCGGCGACCCGTTCCGGGAGAAGCTCCTCATCGAGTGCTGCCTCGAGCTGTACGCGGCCGGGGTCGTCGAGGGCATCCAGGACCTCGGCGGGGCGGGTCTGTCGTGCGCGACGAGCGAGCTGGCCTCGGCCGGTGACGGCGGCATGCGCGTCGCGCTCGACCTCGTCCCGCTGCGCGACCCGTCGCTGCGCCCGGAGGAGATCCTCATGAGCGAGTCGCAGGAGCGGATGATGGCCGTCGTCCGTCCGGACCGGCTCGAGGCCTTCCTCGCGATCACCGACCGCTGGGAGGTGGAGGCGGCCGTCCTCGGCGAGGTCACCGAGGGCGAGCACCTGGAGATCACGTGGCACGGCGAGACGGTCGTCGACGTGCCGCCGCGGACCGTCGCGCACGAGGGGCCCGTCTACGAGCGGCCCTACGCCCGTCCGGACTGGCTCGACGCCCGGCAGGCCGACCGGGCCGAGGACCTCACGCGCCCGGGCAGCGCCGAGGAGCTGCGCGCGCAGCTGCTGGCGATGGTCGCCTCGCCCGACCTCTGCTCGCGGGCGTGGGTCACCGACCAGTACGACAGGTACGTGCTCGGCAACACCGCGCTCGCCACGCCCGACGACGCCGGCGTCCTGCGGGTCGACGAGTCGACGGGCCGGGGCATCGCGCTGTCGCTCGACGGCAACGGCCGGCTCGCCGCACTCGACCCCTACGCCGGCGCGCAGCTCGCGCTGTGCGAGGCCTACCGCAACGTCGCCGTCACCGGCGCCACGCCCGTCGCGGTGACGGACTGCCTCAACTCCGGCTCGCCGGAGGAGCCCGGCGCCATGTGGCAGTTCGCGGAGGTCGTCCGCGGCCTCGCCGACGCGACCGCGGAGCTCGGCACGCCCGTCACCGGTGGGAACGTCAGCTTCTACAACTCCACCGGCGACGTCGCCATCCACCCGACCCCCGTCGTGGGCGTCCTCGGCGTCCTCGACGACGTGTCGCGGCGCACCGGCTCCGGCTGGGACCGCGCCGGGCTCGCGCTGTACCTGCTCGGCACGACCCGCGAGGAGCTGTCCGGCTCGGCGTGGGCGGGCGTCGTCCACGGCCACCTCGGCGGGCTGCCGCCGCGGGTCGACCTGGACGCCGAGCGGCTGCTCGCCGCGGTCATGCTCGCCGCGTCGCGCGACGGTCTCGTCGACGCCGCGCACGACCTGTCCGACGGCGGGCTCGCGCAGGCGCTCGTCGAGGGGTGCCTGCGGCACGGTGTCGGTGCCCGGGTGTGGCTGCAGGAGGTGTGCGAGCGCGACGGGGTCGACCTCACGACCGCCCTCTTCGCGGAGTCGGTCGCCCGGGCGGTCGTCGCCGTGCCGCGCAGCGAGGAGATCCGCTTCACCGACGTCTGCACCGCCCGCGGCCTCGTGCACGCGCGCATCGGTGTGACAGACGACGCCGGCGGTGACGACGGGGTCCCGGCGCTCGACGTCGCGGGCGTCGGGCTCGTGCCCCTGACGGAGCTCCGGGCCGCGCACGAGGGCACGCTGCCCGCGCTCTTCGGCTGAGAACGGTGGCCGTGCCCGACGACGCCGCACCGGGGACGGGTGCGTACGGCGCGGAGCACGGCCTGGGCCCCGGCGGCCGGCCCGAGCACGGCGGCGCCGTCCCCGACGACGTCATGGCCCACAGCCGGCGCGACGCCGTGTGGGTGCTCGTCCTCTGGGTGCTGCGCCGCAGCTTCTGGCCGCTGCTCATCCTCGGTTTCGCCTACGCGTGGCTCGCGGGCGAGGTCACCCCCGTCGCGCTCGTGCGCCTCGACGACCCGTTCCGCTTCGTCGGCGCGCTCTTCACCCCGCTGGCGGGCATCGCGGCCGCCATCGGCGTCCGGGTCGTCGTCGACCTCGTCGCGCTCGTGGTTGCCTACCCCCGCACCCGCTGGGTCATCGAGGACCGGGTCCGCCGGGACGGGCACGCGCGGGGGCCGGTGCGCCGCTGGGTGGACCGGCTCTACATGACGGCCGCCTACCGCGAGCTCCGATCGACGTGGACGGTGCGCGGCCGGGCCGCGACGCACCTCGGGCACTCGGGGCTGTGGCTGACCGGGCTGAACGTCGCGCTGTGGCTGCTGACGGCGGCCGCGGCCGGCGTGCTCGCGCTCGCCGTCGCGGAGACCTCGCAGCTGTGGGTCAGCGGCCTCACGCGGCTCGCGCGCCTCGAGGACGGCTGAGTGCCGGGCCCGGGGAGGACGGTCAGTCGGTGACGCGGCTCGGCGGCGCGTTGAACAGCAGGTCCTCGTACTCGGGGTGACGCTGCACCCACGCCTTGATGAACGGGCACAGCGGCATGACCGACAGCCCCCGCTCCCGTGCGTCGTCCAGTCCGGCGCGCGCGAGCGCGCCGCCCACCCCCTGGCCCTCGTACGCCGGCTCCACCTCCGTGTGCGAGAAGACGATCATCTCTCCGGCGAGCATGTACGCCGCGAAGCCGGCGAGCGTGCCGTCGTCGCGGGCCTCGTAGCGCTTCTCGGACGGGTTGTGCGAGACGGTGACGGTCATGGTGCGGCGTCCTCTCGGGGACTCGGGTGGCGGGTCGAGGTGGTCGGGCCGGGCGGGCCGGGCGGGCCGGGCGGGTGGGTCGTCAGCGGCGGTGGTCCCACCGTGCCGGGTCGTCCTCCAGGGCTGCGCGGTCCCAGCGGGCGAGGTCGGCGGCGGCCTCGTAGGTGCTCTGCAGGAAGTGCAGGAGGGCGCCGTCGGGGTCCTCGGCGCGGCGCACCGCCTCGTAGGGCAGCAGGAACTGGCCCGCCGCCTCGGAGTACGCGGCCCCCGGCGGTCCGGCCGGCCGCGCGGCGAAGCCGTCCGGCTCGGGGTAGGCGTAGGCGTAGAAGGCGCCCTCCTCGCCGCCGCCCGGCCAGAAGCCGCAGCTGCTGAGCTCGCGGGAGTACCCCTCGACCATCACCCAGTCGCCGCAGTTGGGCGCACCGCCCGGGTGCTCCGGTGCGTCCCGGCCCGAGAACCTCGTGCAGGCGAGGTCCATGGCGCCCCAGAAGAAGTGCACCGGGCTCACCTTGCCGACGAAGCGCGAACGGAACACGCCCATCACGCGGGACGCCTGCACGAGCTGACGCCAGAACGCGTGCGCCGCGGCCGGGTCGTACGAGGCGTGCGTGTCGTCCTCCGCGAAGGGGATCGCCGGGTCCACCTCGTTGGGCACCGCCCGGATCCGGGTGGGCAGGCCGAGGTCCGCCAGCGCGGACATCGTCTCGGCGTAGAAGGCCGCGACGGGCTTCGGCTCGAGGGCGACCGTGCGCGTGGCGCCGGTGTCGGCGCGTACCACCAGCCGGTGCTCGACGAGGTCGAGCTCCACGTCGAAGGTGCCGCTGCCGTGGGGGACGGCCGAGGTGGTGAGGCCGCGGGCACTGACGTACAGGGTGCTCTGCCACCAGTGGTTGAGCAGCGGGGCGTGGGCCATCCGCACCTTGCCGACCACCTGCGTCCACAGGTGCAGCGTGTCGCGGGTCTCGGTCCAGTCCGCCACGCGCAGTGCGGGCCAGCCGTCCTGTGACATGCGCCCTCCTCGGTCCGTGGAGGTCACAGCGTCGCCCCGTCCGACGGCATTCCGCGAGCACGGGCGTCCGGCTCGGTGCGTCGGCGCCCGTCGAGTACGGACGGGTCCCGTCACCGGGACGGAGCAGCGGTTGCTCCGTGCGGGTGGACGCGCGACCGAGCCCCTTGCCCGCAGGCGGGTGATGTGGTTGTTGAAACTAGACAGGTCCTCAGGCGAAAGGTCCCATGAGCCGTCCCTGCCCCCAGGTCCACCACGTCTCGGGGGAGAGCCATGTCCGTCCGTCCAGCACCACCACGGCGCCGTCACCGCGTGCCCGTCGTGGTGACCGCGCTCGCCGCGGTCGTGTCGTCGATGCTGCTCGCCGTCCCCGCGCACGCGCAGGCGTCCACGCTGCCGAGCGGCGTCGGCGGCGACGCGTCCGCGACGACCGCCCGCCTGACGGGACAGGTGCTCGGGCTCCCGCTCACCGGAACGACCGTCGTGCGGTCGCGTGCCCGGGTCGACCAGGCCGGTGCCCACCCGTCCGTGGCGAGGTCCGAGCAGCTCGCCGAGAACCTGCTGGGTCTCGCGTCGGCCGGCGTCGGCATCCAGGAGGACGTGGCGCCCCCTGACACCGGGGCGAAGGGGCCGCGGGACCTGGCGTCGCTCACCGTCCGTTCGGGCCTCGACGACGTCCTCGCCCTGGGTGCGGTCCGGCTGACGGACGACGCCCGGTGGCCGGACTCGGCGTGCCCGGCGGACGGGCTGCTGTCGACGTCGAGCACCGAGACCCTGTCGCTCGGGGTGCCGGGCGTGCTGTCGTCGTCGACGGTGTCGACCGCCTCGACCGTCGCCCTCCTGCCCGACCCCCTCGACGCCGGTCGCCGCGTCGTGCGGTCGCGTGCGACGGCGCAGACGCAGGACCTGTCGCTGCTCAACGGTGCGCTCACGGCGAAGGTCGTGGGACCGGCCACGCTCACCGCCGTCGCCGGCGGCACGCCCGGGTCGGCCGGGGTGACGTACACCCCGCCGACCGTCACGGTGCGGCAGGGGACGACGGACACGGTGCTGACGGCGGGCGTCCCCCGGACGTTCACGCATGGGACCGTGCTGTCCGGGCTGTCGACCGCCACGCTGACCCTCGGCGCGCCGGCGAACGTCAGCGCCGCCGCAGACGGGACGTCGGCGGCCGCGTCGGTGGCCACGCTCACCGTGTCGGTGAAGTCCGTCCTCGGCGTCACGACCCACGTCGCGCTCATGCCGCTCACCGCGTCGGCGGTCTCGCCGACCGCCATCAGCTGCGCCTCGCCCGAGCCGACGCCGGACCCCACCCCGACGCCCGACCCGACGCCCACCGCCGAGCCCACCACGACGCCCGAGCCGACCGGCGAGCCGAGCAGCGAGCCGACCAGCGACCCGACCAGCGGGCCGACCGTTGGACCGACGGATGGACCGACGGGCGACCCGACCAGCGAGCCGACCAGCGAGCCGAGCGACGGCCCGACGGACGGCCCGACTAGCGACCCGACTAGCGACCCGACCAGCGAGCCGACCGACGGCCCCACCGACGGCCCGACGGGCGGCCCGACGGACGGCCCGACCAGCGAGCCGACCAGCGAGCCGACCAGCGAGCCGACCGACGGCCCCACGGACGGCCCGACGGACGGCCCGACCGGCGAGCCGACCAGCGACCCGACGGACGGCCCCACCGACGGCCCGACCGGCGAGCCGACCGGTGAGCCGACCAGCGAGCCGACCAGCGAGCCGACCGACGGCCCCACGGAAGGCCCCACGGACGGCCCGACGGACGGCCCGACCAGCGAGCCGACCAGCGACCCGACGGACGGCCCGACGGACGGCCCGACCAGTGAGCCGACCAGCGTGCCGAGCACCGACCCGACGGATGGCCCGACCAGTGAGCCGACCGGCGAGCCGACGGATGGCCCGACAAGCGAGCCGACAAGCGAGCCGACGGGTCTCCCGACGTCGAGCCCCACCCCTGAGCCGACCGATCCTCCGACGGACGGCCCGACCCCCAACCCGACGCCGGGACCCACGACCACCCCGACCGACGGCCCCACCGATGGTCCGACGAGCGAGCCGTCGGGTGAGCCGACCGACGGCCCCACCGACGGCCCGACCGACGGTCCCACCGACGGTCCGACGAGCGAGCCGACCGACGGCCCGACCGACGGTCCCACCGACGGTCCGACGAGCGAGCCGACCGACGGCCCGACCGACGGTCCCACCGACGGTCCGACGAGCGAGCCGACCGACGGCCCGACCGACGGTCCCACCGACGGTCCGACGAGCGAGCCGACCGACGGCCCGACCGACGGTCCCACCGACGGTCCGACGAGCGAGCCGACCGACGGCCCGACCGACGGCCCGACCGACAGTCCGACGAGCGAGCCGAGCGGCGATCCGACCGACGGCCCGACCAGCGAGCCGACCAGCGAGCCGACGAGCGAGCCGAGCGGCGATCCGACCGACGGCCCGACCAGCGAGCCGAGCGGCGGCCCGACCGATGGTCCGACGGAGGGGCCGACGAGCGAGCCGACGAGCGAGCCGACGTCCGGGCCGACGAGCGAGCCGACGTCCGGGCCGACGAGCGAGCCGACGTCCGGCCCGACCAGCGGCCCGACGACCGGCCCGACGTCCGGCCCGACCAGCGGCCCGACCAGCGGCCCGACGACCGGCCCGACGTCCGGCCCGACCAGCGGCCCGACGACCGGCCCGACGACCGGCCCGACGACCGGCCCGACGAGCGAGCCGACCAGCGTCCCGACGAGCGGCCCGACGACCGGCCCGACCACCACGCCCTCCCCAGCGCCGACCGACCCCGAGCTCGACATGGCGACCGTCGAGGGCGTCGTCTGGCTGGACCGCGACGAGGACGGCAGGCAGGACCCGGCGACCGAGCTGCCCGTGCGAGGGGTCACGGTCGAGCTCGTCCGCGAGACCGCGCCCACCGGTCTCCGGGCTGCGGGCCTGGTCGCGGCGGCCGACGAGGCGCCGCGCCGGGCGGTGACGAACGGCGACGGCCGCTACCGGTTCCTCGACGTCGTCCCCGGCCGCTACACCGTGCGCGCCGTCGCCGTGATGCCCGGCTTCGCCTACACCTCCGACACCGACGGTCTGCGCGACTGGTCGGTCCGGGTCGGCGCGGTGGCCGGCGCCACCGCCGTCGCCGACTTCGCCGGCGCGGGCCGCGGTGCACTCACCGGCACCGTCGTCCACGACGGCACGCGAGAGCCCATGCCCGGCTCGGAGGTCGCCTGCGGTGGCCCCGGCATGGACGGGGTCATGGGGACGGCCGACGACATGTGGTTCCTCGGTGTCGCCGACGCCGGCGGTCGGTTCTCCTTCGCCGGGCTGCCCTTCGGCAACTACCACTGCGGGGCCGTGGCGCCCAACCGGCTCCCGTCCGACACCGCCGTCGCCGGTGTGTGGTCGCCCCTGCCGGCGACCGCGCTGCTGCCCGTGCCCCACCCGAGCGACCCGGACGTGCCCACCGACCCCGAGACGCCGGAGGGCCCGGGCGACCCCCGGACCCCGGGCGACCCGACGGCGACACCGGTGCCCACGGATACGCCGGACCCGACCCCGACGCTCGCGCCCCTGGGTGCGCCCCTGTCGTCGACCGGCGGAGGCCGGCCGGCCACCGTCCTGCCGCGGGCGCTGGCCCGGACGGGCGCGGAGCCCTCCGGTGTCCTCACGCTCGCCCTCGCACTGCTCCTGCTGGGCGCGCTCGCCACCACGTCGGGCGCCGGGCGGCCGGAGGGTGCGCCTGTGCGGCCCGTCGTCGACGGCGCCTCCCGTGCCGGCGCTGTCCGCGCCGTCCCGGTCCTCAGGGGAGTCGGACCACACCCACCCAGGCGTCGGTGGCCTCCACGTCGCTCACCCGGGGCGGCTCGGGGAACCCGCGTTCACCGAGGGCGGCGAGCGCGGGCAGGAACACCGCCCGGTTGAAGGCGTCGAGGTCCTCGCGGCTGTCCCACAGCTGGACGACCTGCCAGCCGCCCTCGACCGGGCCGGCGGCGAAGGCCCGCCGGGCAGCGGGTGGGACGACGTCCCCGACGGCGGCCACCACAGCCGCCCAGTGCTCGGCGGTCCCGCCGGGGAAGAGGGCGAGCCGGAGGAAGGCCACGGGCGCAGCCTCACACACCGCGCAGCGGGAGCAGCCCGTCGAGGTGCGCCCGTCGGCCGCTCGCCGAGATCTCACCGGCGGCGAGGGCGTCGGGCCACGACCGGCTCCCCGTCACGAGCGCGAGCCACGTCGCGGGGTCCGTCTCGACGACGTTCGGGGGCGTCCCGCGCCGGTGCTGCAGACCCTCGACGCACTGCGCCACCCCGAACGGCGGCACGCGCACCTCGACGCTGCCGCCCGGGGCGACGGCGGCGAGCTGCTGCAGCGTCCACCGCACGGCGGTCGCCGTCGTCGGACGGTCGCGGGCGCCGCCCTGCCAGGCCCGCACGGCAGCGAGCCCGTCGGCGTCGGTGATGCGTCGCGGCACCCCGGCATCCTGCCGGGTGCAGTCCCGGCGTCGCCCACCGGCCGCGGCTAGCCTCGGGACGTGACCGACAGGCGCTACCGGACCCCCCGCTACGGCGTCTTCCTCCTGACCGGCGCGGTCGTCGGTGCGGTCGCCGCCCTCGCGGTCGCCTACCTCGGCGCCTCGGCCGAGGCGACCGGCGGGCAGTCGACGTTCCTGTTCTTCGCCGTCGCGGGAGCGTTCCTCGGTGCCCTGGTCCTCGGGGTGCTCGCGGTCCTGCTGGAGCGCGTCCTCAACCGCGGCCGCCCGGACCCGCTGCGCCGCCGTCCGGACTGACGGCGCATCAGCGGCGGGGCTGCGGGTAACGGGTCCCCATGACGAACCCGGACCCGTCACAGCCGCAGCCGCATCCCACCTCGCCCGGGCCGCCCGTCACACCGCTGCCCGGCCCGGCGGGAGGGGGGACCGTCCACGCTGACCGTGCCACGCAGGTCGGGGCGGAACCGAGCCTGGGGTCGGGCGCCGCCGACGGGGCCGAAGGCGGCTCGCGCGACCTGCGCAGCCAGGCCGGCCGAGCGGCCCTGCTGGCCGGTGCGGTCGCCGTCGGGACCCGGCTCGCGCGCACGGCAGTGCGCCGCGGCCAGCACGTGGTCGCCGAACGGCGGCACCGGGCCGGCACCAAGGTCGGCGCCGGCAGCGAGCACCGGCCGCTGGCCGTGACCGTGCACGCCTCCCCTGACGCCGTCGCGGCGCACAGCGCCCTCGACGGGCTCCGGGCGCTCGCCGGGCTCGAGGTGCGCACGAGCGCCGCGCCCGGCGACCGGGGCACCGAGGTGAGGGTGGTGCCCGGTGACGGCGCCCGCTGGTCCGACACCGACATCGGCGAGGTCCGCGCCATGCTGCGGGAGGCCAAGTCCCGCATCGAGACGGGCACGGTCGTCGAGGCCGCACGGCCGGGCGGGGTGCGGGAGACCGCGCTCAACGCCCAGCTCATCGACCTCACGGAGCGCGCTCGCGAGGAGGGACGGCTGTGAGGGCCCTGTGCTGGGAGGGCGTCGACGAGCTGTCCGTCGAGACGCTCCCCGACCCGCACGTCGTCGACGACGGCGACGTCGTAGTCCGGGTGCGCCGGTCCACCACGTGCGGCTCCGACCTGCACCTGCTCGGCGGGTACGTCCCCGCGATGACGCAGGGAGACGTGCTGGGCCACGAGTTCCTCGGCGAGGTCGTCGAGACGGGCTCCGCCGTGCGGAACCACCAGGTCGGCGACCGCGTGGTCGTCAGCTCCTTCATCGCGTGCGGCAGCTGCTGGTACTGCTCGAAGGGCCTGTACTCCGCCTGCGACAACGGCAACCCGAACCCCGTCCTCGGCGAGCGGCTGTGGGGCCAGGCGCCGGGCGGCTGCTTCGGCTACAGCCACATCATGGGCGGCTACCAGGGCGCCCACGCCGAGTACGTCCGCGTGCCGTTCGCCGACGTCGGCGCTTTCGGCGTGCCCGAGGCCGTGAGCGACGAGCGCGCGCTCTTCGCCTCCGACGCCGCGCCGACGGGCTGGATGGGAGCCGACCTCGGACAGGTCGGGCCCGGTGACGTCGTGGCGGTGTGGGGCGCCGGCGCGGTCGGCCAGATGGCCGCCCGCGCGGCGATGCTGCTGGGCGCCGAGCAGGTCGTCGTCATCGACCGGCTGCCCGAGCGGCTGCAGCAGGTGCGCGACCACGTGGGCGCCGACACGATCGACTACAGCGCGAGCGAGGTCGGCGAGGAGCTGCTGGAGCGCACGGCCGGCCGCGGCGTCGACGTCGCCATCGAGGCGGTCGGCATGGAGGCGCACTCCGACGGCCCGCAGCACCTCTACGACCAGGTCAAGCAGCAGCTGCGGCTGCAGACCGACCGGCCGACGGCCGTGCGCGAGGCCGTGTTCAACACCCGCAAGGGCGGGTCGGTGTTCGTGCTCGGCGTCTTCGCCGCGCTCGCCGACTCGTTCCCCCTCGGAGCCGTCGTCAACAAGGGCCTCACCCTGCGGGGCGCGCAGATGCACGGGCAGCGCTACATCCCGATGCTGCTCGAGCGCATGGCCCGCGACGAGATCCGCACCGAGCACCTCGCGACCCACGTGGTCGACCTCGAGGACGGGCCCACGGCGTACGAGATGTTCAAGGAGAAGCAGGACGGGTGCGTACGGGCCGTGCTCCTGCCCTGAGGGTCCTGCCCGTGCGCGTGCTGCCGTCCGCGTGACCGGTGCGCGCGCGCCGCGGCCGACCGGGCGCGGGACTCACGCGCGCACGTCGTGGACGAGCTCCTCGCCGTCGCGCCGGAACCCGACGCGCTCGAAGTAGTCGTCGTCCATGCGTCGGCTCGCGAGCAGCCGCCGCATGCCGAGCCCGGCGAGGCGGCCGTCGCGCCGGTAGACGAAACGGCCGACGGACAGGTCGCGGAAGCGGGCCGTCACGTAGTCGAGCTCGACCCGGACGTCGCCGGACGGCCGCCCGTCCCGCAGCTCCTCGTGCAGCAGCACGATCCCGACCGTCTCGTCGGCGCGCAGCACGAGGAACACCCACGTGCGTCCGTCCTGCTCGAGCACCGCCTGGAGGTCGAAGCCGGGGTTGTGCCGCACGACGTCGTCGCCGTGGCAGCGCAGCAGGTGCGCGAGGTACTCCGAGCGCGGGTCGACGCGCACGACCTCGTAGGTCCGCTCGTCGTCGCGCGTGCGCAGCAGGCGGACGAGGTGCCACACGTTGATCACGGCGATCGCCGCGTTCATCGCGACCATGGGCCAGATGCCGAGCAGGGCGTTGAACACGACGAGCAGGACCGACGCGACCAGGTTGAGCACCCGGAAGCGGACGACGTTGGACAGTGACAGCGACAGGATGAGCACCGCCGAGCCGACCCAGCCGAGCACGTCCAGCCAGGGCAGGGTCGCGACGTCGCTCATGCCCACCGAGCGTACGGCTGCACACCGGAGCCGCGCGGAGGTGGGAGACTGGCGCCGTGCCACGCGGAGACGGCCGTCTGAGCCACGACCTGCTGCCGGGCGAGAAGGGCCCCCAGGACGCCTGCGGCGTCATCGGGGTCTGGGCGCCGGGGGAGGAGGTGGCCAAGCTCGCCTACTTCGGTCTGTACGCCCTGCAGCACCGTGGGCAGGAGGCGGCGGGCATCGCGGTCAGCAACGGCCGGCAGATCACCGTCTACAAGGACATGGGGCTGGTCGCCCAGGTCTTCGACGAGTCGAGCCTGTCGACGCTGCGCGGCCACATCGCCGTCGGGCACTCCCGGTACTCCACGACCGGGGAGTCGACGTGGGAGAACGCCCAGCCGACGCTGGGGCCGACGGCGTGGGGCACGGTGGCCCTCGGGCACAACGGCAACCTCACGAACTCCGACCGGCTGCGCGAGAAGGTCGTCGCCCACGAGGCCGCGCAGCGCGCCGACGGCCTGCGCCACGGTGCCAGCGAGCTCGAGCGCGGCAACACGACCGACACCGTCCTCATCACGAGCCTGCTCGGCGCCGACCCGAGCGCGCGCCTGGAGCAGACCGCGGTCGAGGTGCTCCGGCAGCTCGAGGGCGCCTTCTCGCTCGTGTTCATGGACGAGCACACGCTGTACGCCGCGCGCGACCGCCACGGGGTGCGCCCGCTCGTGCTCGGCCGGCTCGACCGCGGCTGGGTCGTGGCGAGCGAGACCGCGGCGCTCGACATCCTCGGGGCGAGCGTCGTGCGCGACGTCGAGCCCGGCGAGCTCGTCGCGGTCGACGCCGACGGCCTGCGCACCACCCGCTTCGCGGAGCCGGAGCCGAAGGGCTGCGTCTTCGAGTACGTCTACCTCGCCCGCCCCGACTCCCGCATCGCCGGGACGGTCGTGCACTCCGCGCGCGTCGAGATGGGCGCCTCGCTCGCCCGGGAGCACCCGGTGGAGGCGGACCTCGTCATCCCGGTGCCCGAGTCCGGAACGCCCGCCGCCATCGGGTACGCGCGGGAGTCCGGCATCCCCTACGCGCAGGGCCTGGTGAAGAACTCCTACGTCGGGCGCACCTTCATCGCACCGTCCCAGACGCTGCGCCAGCTCGGCATCCGCCTCAAGCTCAACCCGCTCCGCGAGGTCATCGCGGGCAAGCGGCTCGTCGTGGTCGACGACTCCATCGTGCGGGGCAACACCCAGCGGGCGCTCGTGCGCATGCTGCGCGAGGCGGGCGCCGCCGAGGTGCACGTGCGGATCTCCAGCGCCCCCGTCACGTGGCCGTGCTTCTACGGCATCGACTTCGCGAGCCGGGCGGAGCTCATCGCCACGGGCCTCGGCGTGCACGAGATCTGCGCGAGCGTGGGGGCGGACTCCCTCGGCTACCTGAGCCGGGAGGCGATGGTCGCCGCCAGCGGGCGTCCGGCCGACGAGCTGTGCAGCGCGTGCTTCACCGGCGAGTACCCCATCACCCCGCCCCGCTCGGTCCACCTCGGCATGCCGACCGTGGCCCAGGGCGAGTTCTCCTTCGACGCCGACGGCGTCGGCACCGGCAGCCCGGGTGGCGCCGCCGACGCGCTCGCGCGCCCGTGAGCGACGCCGGCCCCGCGGACGGCGGGGACGCGGTCGGCGGCGGCCTCACGTACGCCACGGCCGGGGTCGACACCGAGGCGGGCGACCGCGCGGTGACCCTCATGAAGGACGCCGTGCGGGCGACCCACGCACGGGTCGCCGGGCTCGCGCCGGTCGTCGACGGGGCCGGCGGCTTCGCCGGGCTGGTCGACGCCTCGCTCCTGCTCCGCTACCGGCGTCCGCTGCTGGCGACGTCGACCGACGGTGTCGGCACCAAGGTCGCCGTCGCGCAGGCGCTCGACGTCCACGACACCGTCGGCGTCGACCTCGTGGCCATGGTCGTCGACGACCTCGTCGCGTGCGGTGCGACGCCGCTGTTCATGAGCGACTACATCGCCTGCGGACGGGTCGTGCCCGAGCGCGTCGCCGCGCTCGTGCGCGGCGTCGCCCGCGGGTGCGAGAGCGCCGGGTGCGCGCTCGTGGCGGGGGAGACCGCCGAGCACCCCGGCCTGCTCGGCCCGGAGGAGTACGACCTCGCGGGCGCGGCCACGGGTGTCGTGGAGGCCGACGACCTGCTCGGGCCCGCGCGTGTCCGGGCCGGGGACGTGCTCGTCGCCCTGCCGTCCTCGGGCCTGCACGCCAACGGCTACTCCCTCGCCCGGGCGGTCGTCGCCCGGCAGGGCTGGGCGTGGGACCACGTGCCGGAAGGACTCGGCCGCAGCATCGGCGAGGAGCTGCTCGAGCCGTGCACCGTCTACGCGGGCACGCTCGTCGACCTGCTGGCCGCTGCCCCGGGGGCCGTGCACGCGCTCAGCCACGTGACGGGTGGTGGGATCGCGGCGAACCTCGCGCGCGTGCTCCCGCCCGGGCTGCACGTCGACGTCGACCGCGGCACGTGGACGCCGCCCGCCGTCACGCGCGTGCTCGGCGAGGCGGGCGGGGTGCCCGAGGCCGACCGCGAGCGCACGTGGAACCAGGGCATCGGCATGGTGGCGGTCGTCCCGGCCGACCGGGTCGACGGGGTGCTCGACCGGCTGGGCACGGCGACGCCCGGCTGGGTGTGCGGCGAGGTGGTGCCCACCCCCGACGGCGTCCTGCAGGACCGCGCCACCGCGGCCGGCACCAAGGGTGTCGACGGCGGCTCGGCCCGGCTCGTCGGCCGGCACCCCGCCGCGGCGGGATGACATCGGGGGCGGACGGGTCGTGCCGACAGCTCGGAGGGTGCCGGCCCGACCTGACGCTCAGCGGTAGGAGGACTCCCAGTCCGCGTAGTCGTCGTCCTCGGCCTCACTGTCGACCGCACGGTGCTCGCCGCTGCTCGCGGCGCTCGTGGGTGCGTCTCGGTGGAGCTCGTTGGCCAGAGCGTCGTAGTCGGTCTCGGGGCTGAAGTACTTCAGCTGCCGAGCGACCTTCGTCTGCTTGGCCTTCTGACGGCCGCGCCCCATGGCGTCGACCCCCTCACGTCGGTCCGGGGGGCTGGCGCACACGGCGGGGCCCCCGGAGTAGTCATCCGGTCTGCGTGGGGTCAACGGTACCCGGTCGGGCCGTGTTCCCACATCTCGTACGAGCCACCCGGCCGAGGGCGTCCCGCAGGCCCCGGGACACCCCCCGTGCCGTCGCCGCGGGCCCTCGCGCGGGGCCTTCGGAGGCGTCGCGCCCTCCTCCGAACGACCGATGCGCGCATCGGTCGCTCGGACCTGCAGGTCCGTACGAATGGGTCTGGCGGTGCGGGGGTCGAGGCGATGACACTTTCTACCGATCCACCTGTGTCCGACATCTCCCCCCTTGCCGGACCTTCCTGCCCTGAGAGGAACGTCATGACGAACACCCGCTCCACCGAGGACGAAGAGCTCCTGACGCCGGCCGAGGTCGCCGCCATGTTCCGGGTCGACCCGAAGACCGTGACGCGCTGGGCCAAGGCAGGAAAGCTGTCGAGCATCCGGACGCTCGGCGGGCACCGCCGCTACCGCGCCTCCGAGGTCGCGCGACTGCGTGCGGGCATCCCCGGTCAGCGTGCGGAGTCGCCCGAGGCCTGAGGCGACGTCGGCTCGGGGGAGCGACGGGCGGCCGATCAGGCCGCGGACCGCGCTGCGGTGGGGACGGACGGGGTGGGCGTCCTCACCGCCGTGGTGCCGGGCGCCGTGGGCGCGCGGACGCGCCCGTCAGGCGGACCGGGCCGTCCTGCGGGCGGCGGTCTTCCTGGTGGCGGCCGTCTTCTTGGCGGCGGTCGTCGTGCCGGCCGTCTTCTTCGCGGCGGTCTTCTTCGCGGCCGTCTTCTTCGCGGCGGTCTTCTTCGCGGCGGTCTTCTCGGTGGCCGCCTTCGTGGCGGTCTTCTCAGCGGACGCCTTCGCGGCGGTCGCCTTCTTCGCGGTCGTCTTCCTCGCGGCGGTCGCCGTCGGGGTCGGCTTCGTGGCCGCGCTCTTCCTCGACCTCGTGGACGTCTTCTCCCCCGCCGACGCGGCCTTCCTCGGGGTCGCCCTCGCGGCCGGCGCGCGTCCCGCCGGCGCCTCGCCCGGCTGCGTCCGCCCGCCGGTGCCGCGCGCGGCCGACGTCCGCTCCACGCTCTCCCGCAGCGCCGCCATCAGGTCGACGATCTGCGCGTCCTGGTCGTCCGAGACGCGCTCGACCGGGGCGTGGACGCCCTCCCCGCCCTCGGCCTTCGCGGCGATGAGCTCGCGCAGCGCCTCGGTGTAGGAGTCGCTGAACTGCTCGGGGTCGAAGTCGGCGGCCATCGACTCCACGAGGGAGGCCGCCATCTGCAGCTCCTGGGGACGGACCTCGACGTCGGCGGACAGGATGTCGAAGTCGGCCTCGCGGACCTCGTCGGGCCACAGCAGCGTCTGCAGCACGATGACGTCGTCGCGCACGCGCAGCACCGCCATCGACTCCCGCCGCCGGATGGTGATCGTCACGACGGCCATCCGGTCGGTGTCGCGCAGCGCCTCCCGCAGCAGCGCGTACGGCTTGGCGGCGCGTCCCTCCGGCTCGAGGTAGTACGTGCGGTCGAACATGATCGGGTCGACCTGCTCGGCCGGGACGAACTCCTGCACCTCGATCTCGTGCGAGCTCGAGACGGGCAGCGTGTCGAGGTCCTCCTCGTCCACGACGACCATCTGGCCGTCCTCGGTCGTGGCCGCCCGGGCGATCTCGTCGGAGGGGACCTCCTCCCCGCACACCGAGCACGTCTTGCGGTAGCGGATCCGTCCGCCGTCCTCCGCGTGGACCATGTGCAGGGACACGTCGTGCTGGCTCGTGGCCGTGTAGAGCTTGACCGGCACGTTGACCAGGCCGAAGGCGACGGCGCCCTTCCACATCGCGCGCATGGTCAACTGTTGCACCACAGTGCTGCCCGTGGCCACGAGACGCGGCGCGCAGGGCTGGGAGGACGGCTCCCTGCGGCCGATGCTGCCCCAGGCGGCCACCGCGGCCGACCTGCCCCGCGGCGAGGGCTGGGGGGCCGAGGTCAAGTGGGACGGCTACCGCGTGCTGCTGGGGCCGGCGCCGGAGCGGTCGCGACGGCCGGGCCTGAGGCTGCTGTCGCGCACCGGGCAGGACCTGACCGCGCGCTTCCCGCAGGTCGCCCCGCTCGCCGACCTCGTGGCCGACGGCTCGGTCCTCGACGGTGAGGTGGTGAGCCTGCTCGACGGCCGGCCCGACTTCTCCGCCCTCGCCTCGGGCGACCCGGCGGCGGTCGTCCGCGTCGTGGTCTTCGACGTCCTGCGCCACGGCACGGCGGACGTCACCGCCGAGCCCCTCACGGCTCGGCGGGAACGCCTCGCCGGCCTCCCGCTGCCCGCGTGCGCGGCGCGCTCCGAGCTCTTCGACGACGTCGACGCGCTGCTCGTGGCCACCGAGCAGCAGGGCGTCGAGGGGGTCGTCGTCAAGCGGCTCGCCTCGCCGTACCGCGCGGGCACCCGTTCCGGCGACTGGCGCAAGCACGCCCACCGGCGCCGGCGCACCGTGCTGGTGGGCGGCTGGCGCCCCGTCGAGGGCCGCCCCGGGCCCCCACCCGGTTCCCTGCTCGTGGGCGCGCCGGACGCCCACGGCGACCTGCGGTTCCTCGGCCGCGCGGGCAGCGGGCTCGGCGCGGCGCTCGCCCACGCGGTGGGCAGCCGGATCGCCGACGCGGGCGACCGCGGCACCTCGCCCTTCGCCGACGCCGTCCCCGCCGTGGACCGTCGCGGGGCGCGCTGGTGCGAGGCGAGGGTGCGCGTGGAGGTCGCCTACCGCGAGCGGACGGGCGGCGGGCGCCTGCGCCACCCCGTCGTCCTCGGTCTGCGCGAGGACGCCGAGCCCGACCCCTGGGAGGACGCGTGAGCCCCGGAGAGGCACAGCTGGTCGACGTGGGCGGGCGGTCGGTCCGCCTCACCCACCTCGACCGGGTCATCTACCCCGAGACCGGGACGACGAAGGCCCAGGTCGTCGACTACTACGCGCGGATCGCCCACGTCCTGCTGCCGCAGCTGGCGGACCGCCCGCTCAGCCGCAAGCGCTTCCCCCAGGGGGTGGGGGCGACCGGTCCGGGGGCGACGTTCTTCGAGAAGAACGTGCCGGGCGGGGCGCCGTCGTGGGTCCGGCGGCAGACCGTCGCCGCCGAGCCGGAGGACGAGGGCTCCGCGCGCATCGAGTTCCCGTTCGTCGACGACGTCGCGGGCCTGGTGTGGCTGGCGAACCTGTCGGCGCTGGAGCTGCACACCCCGCAGTGGCGGGTCGGCCGTCGCGGCGCGTACAAGGGCGTCGACCGCCTCGTCGTCGACCTCGACCCCGGCACGGGCGCGGGGCTCGACGAGTGCGCGGCGGTCGCGCACCTCGTCGCGGAGCGGCTCGGCGACGACGGCCTCGACACCGTCCCCGTCACGTCCGGCAGCAAGGGCATGCAGCTGTACGCCGCGTGGCCGGCCCGGCTGCAGCGGACGCACGGCAGCACGCGGGACTACGCGAAGGCGCTGGCGGAGCAGCTGGCGCGGGACCACCGGCGGCTCGTCGTCAGCGACATGAGGAAGACGCTGCGGAGCGGCAAGGTGCTGGTCGACTGGAGCCAGAACCACCTGGCGAAGACGACCGTCACGCCGTACTCGCTGCGGGGCCGAGACCTGCCGCGGGTCGCGGCGCCGCGCGCGTGGGACGAGGTCGGCGACGGCATGGTCCAGCTGTCGCCGTGGGAGGTGCTGGACCGCGTCGAGGAGCTCGGCGACCTCATGGGCGACGTGCGCTGAGCGCGAGGAGCGGCTCGCCCGGCGTCAGGCGATCTCGATCGGGGTGCCCAGCGGCAGCGTCTCGGCGAGGAACGTGATGTCGTCGTCGGACAGCCGGATGCAGCCGTGGCTCACGGCCCGTCCGACGCTGCCGGCGTCGTCCGT
Organism: Aquipuribacter sp. SD81; assembly: GCF_037153975.1. Taxonomy (NCBI): domain Bacteria; kingdom Bacillati; phylum Actinomycetota; class Actinomycetes; order Micrococcales; family Intrasporangiaceae; genus Aquipuribacter; species Aquipuribacter sp. SD81. The sequence goes on along the minus strand of NZ_JBBAYJ010000010.1, from coordinate 99,815 downwards.
GCCGTGCAGGCCGATCTGCCCCGGTCCCCCGCCGAAGCTCGTCAGCACCTCCGAGTACGCCGACAGCCCGTACGCGTACGGGCCGTAGCCGGCGTTGGTCGGCACGAGCAGCTCGGTGAGGAAGAACAGCCCCGTCGGGGTCGGGGTGTCGCCCGTCCCGCTCGCCGCCGGCATGACCCGCACGGCCATGCCGTCCTCCAGGAGCGTGAGCTCGTTGCCCTGCACGTCCATCACGAGCCGGTACGGCACCCGCGCGAGGTCGACGTCGGCGGCGGCGACCCAGCCGGTGCTGCCGTTGGGCCGGACGGGCAGGTGGACCTCGTACCAGCCGGGCTCGCCCGTCGCGGCACCGTCCGCGGCGAGCAGGAAGGTGAGGGGCGCGCCGGTCGTGTTCGGGTTCGCCAGGCGGTGCGTCTCGTCGCCGTCCGGCGCGTCGCGCACCACGACCTCGGGCACGCTCGCGGTGAGCGCCCAGCCGTCGTCGGGGTCGTGCGCCTGCTCCGCGGCGCGCGCCTCCCGGGCCTCGCGGGCGGCCCGCGCCCGCTCGAGCACCGACGAGGCCTCGTCGCTGGAGGCCGGCGACGGCGCCGCGGCCGTCGCGGCGGGCGAGGGGACCGCGACCGGCGGCGGGGCGGCGGCAGGGGACGGCGACGCCGCCCCGCCGTCGCCGCAGGCCGCCAGGACGGCGGCGAGGGCGACGGCCAGGACGGCGGCCGACGGGCGGGGCAGGGCCCCCGCCCGGGTGGGACGAGCGGTGATGCGAGGACCTCCGGTCAGCCGGTGAAGGACGCGCGCGCCTTGACCGGCGTCGCGACGGGGGCGGCCCCGCCGTCGGTGGCGTGGTCGTCGGTGTCGTCGTCGGCCTCGCCCGCGATGTCGCACGTGGTGAGGACGAGCGTGACGAGCTCGAGGAAGCGGTCCAGGTCGACCTCGTCGACACCGCCGAGCAGCTCGTCGAGCAGCGGCTCGAAGTCCTCGACGAAGATGCGCTCGAGCTCGGCCTCGACCTCGTCCGCGCGGGTCGAGATGCCGTCGATCTCGTCGACGATCGCCTGCTTGTCGTCGCGCACCGCCTCGGCGGCCCTGAGGGCCTGCTGGGCCCCGTCGCGCGCCAGCTCCAGCGCGGCGAGGTCCTCGTCCGACAGCGGCGGGTCCTCGGCGGCGCCGGCGTCGTAGGCCTCCTGCGCGAACGCCAGCGCCGCGGTGGCGTCCGCGACGTCCCTCTCGGCGGTGTCGCGGGCGTCCTCCGCGTCGGCCAGGGGACCGGCCAGCGCCTCGCGGATCGTCTCGGCGTCCTCGTCGGCGCCGAGGTCGACGGCGCGCGCGTACAGCTCCTCGAGCTCGAGGAACAGGTCCTCGGTCACCGCGAAGTACTCGTCGAGCAGGTCGTCCACGAGCTCGTCGGCGTCGTCCAGCTCGTCGAAGTCGATGTCGCCGAACTCGGCCTCGAACGCCTCGAGGGCGTCGAGGCACTGCTCCGACTGGTGGTCGGCGGCCGCGAGCGCGGAGGAGGAGGCGCTGACGGGCGCCGTGCCGGTGAGCACGCCGACGACGGCGAGCGCGGTCGCCGCCGTCGAGGCGACGAGGGCGTGGAGGGGTCGGGGGCGGGACATCGTCAGCGGCATCCGATCTGCTGTGCGGTCGACGGGGGCGGACCCGGTCACGAGAGCCCCCCGCCGCGACGACGCGCGGCAGCCGATGTGTAACACACGCGGAGGGCACGACGTGCCGTCGCCGCGACGACTCACCCGCGGGGCCAGCGCGCGGACGCCGCGACCGCGTCGAACAGGGGGAGGAGCACGTCCCGCAGGCCGGGCAGCGGGCTGCTGAACGACAGCACGGCCACGTGCCCGTCGTCGCGGTGACCGACCCAGTAGTCGACCGCCAGGGTGCCGTGCCGCTCGTCCGCGGCCGGGCCCGGCCGGGCCGGCTCGTGCACGCGGCGGGCCCGCCACCAGCCCGAGCGCCCCGGCGGGGACAGCTCCGCCCCGACCGGGACCGCGCCCGCGGCGTGCTGCGGGAGCGAGGAGGCGACGAGCACGACGACGAGGGACGCGGGCAGCGCCGCGCCCTCCGGCGTGCGGGCGAGCGACAGGACGAGCTGCTGGGCGCCGTGGGCGGCGGCGTCGTCGGCCAGCGCCTCCAGCCGCGCCCGCAGCCTGACCCGCAGCAGGGCGGCGGCGTCGCCGCCGCCCTCCGCCCGGCGGGCGAGGTCGCGGACGGCGCGCCGACGGCTGCTCCGCGGCTCCAGCGGCACGGCCACCCAGTCCTCGGGCAGGGTCAGCCCGACGGCAGGGGAGGAGGTGCCGCGCCGCTCGGCTGCGGCGGCGCCGGTGGCTGCGGCACCCTGCCTCACCGCTGCCCCCGCAGGGCCGCGGCGAGCTCGGTGTCGATGACCTCGTACGTGTCGCCGGCGGTGGTGGCGGCGTCGGCGAGGAAGGCGATGTCCTCGACGATGCGGGCCCGGCGGTCGTCCCAGCTGCTGCTCAGCTCCTCCACCGCGGCCGCGAGGACCGGCTGCCCGACGCGCTGGGCCGCGAGCAGGCTGTGCGAGCGGGCGCCGTCCAGGTCCAGCGCCGCCTGCCGCAGCGCGCGCCCGGTGTCGCGCAGCCCCTCCGTGTCGATGCAGATGTCCGCCATCGCCCCTCCCCTCCGTGCCGTCCACCGTGAGAGGTGACGCGGCGGCCCGGTCCGTGACGCGGCTCGTACGCTTCGCCGGTGGCGGCGGCTCGGAGGGCGACCGGCGGCTCCCTGTGGCGGCTGCCGGGGATCCGGCGGCTCGTGGCCGTCACCCTCGCCGGCATGGTCGGCTACGCGGCCACGCTGTCGGCGCTGCCGTGGTGGGCCGCGCAGGGAGGGGCGACCCTCGGGCAGGCCGGTCTCGTGACGACCGCGATGCTCACCGCGACCGTCCTCACGCAGACGCTCGTCCCGGCGCTCGTGCGGCGGCTCGGCAGCGGCCGCACCCTCGCGGCCGGCCTGGTCGCCCTCGGCGCCCCCGCGCCGTTCCTCGCCCTCACGGCGGACCTCGTGCCCCTCGTCGCCCTCAGCGCGGTCCGGGGCACGGGCTTCGCCGCGCTCACCGTCGTCGGGTCGACGCTCACGTGGACGCTGTCGCCGCGGGGGCGGCACGGGGAGGCCGCCGGCCTGTACGGCCTCGCGGTCGGCCTCGGTTCGCTGGTCGTGGTGCCGGGCGCGGTGGCCCTCGCGCAGAACGTCGCGTTCTGGCCCGTCGCCCTGCTCGCCGCGACACCGCTCGTCGGCGTCCCGTGGGCGCTGCGGATGGCCCGCGACGAGCGCGCGACGGCCGCGCCGGAGGTGTCGGGGCTCGGCGGCCTCGCGCGCCACGGCCGCGCGGTACTGGCCGTGCTCGCCCCCTCGGCCGTGCTCCTCGTGGTGACCCTCGCCGGGTCCGGGCTCGTGACGTTCCTGCCCATCGACCGTCCGGCCGGGCTGCTCGCACCCGCGGCCCTGCTGCTGTTCGGTGCGACCACCGCGCTCGCGCGCTACCGCGCGGGCCTGCTCGCGGACCGGCTCGGGACCCGGCGGCTGCTGCCGGCCGCGGCCGTCGTCGGGGCCCTCGGCCTCGCGGGCGTGGCGGGCGGCCTGCTGGCGCCGGACGGGTGGGGGACCGCGGCCGTCCTCGTGGCCGCGACCGTCGCCGGGGTCGGCTACGGCGCCGTGCAGAACCTCACGCTGGTCGCGGCCTTCGCCCGCGTCGACGGCGAGGACACGCCCACGGCGAGCGCGGTGTGGAACCTGTCGTTCGACGGCGGGACGGCCGTCGGCGCCGCGGCGGTCGGTGCCGTCGCGGCGTGGGACCTCTCCGACGGCCGGAGCCTCGGCGTGCCCGCCGCGCTGCTGCTGTGCGCGCTGCTCGTGGCCGCCGCGGCCCCCCTCGGCACCCTCGGGCGCCGCTCCGGGCGCCCGCTCGTGCCGGCGGGCGGCCGCGTGTGAGCCCCGACCCGGTGGACGGCGACATCACGCTGCGCCGGCTCGCGGCCACCGACCTGCCGCTGCTCGGCCGCTGGCTCGCCGACCCCGAGGTGCGGCGGTGGTGGAACCACGACCCGTCCCCGGCGGCCGTCGAGCGGGACTTCGGCCCGGGCATGCGGGGTGAGGAGCCCGGCGAGGACTGGGTCGTGCTGCTCGACGGCGAGCCGGTCGGGCTCGTGCAGCGCGCCTTCGTCCACGACTACCCGGAGGAGGTCGAGGTCTTCTCCCGCGCGTTCGACGTGCCCCTCGGCGCCGTGGAGATCGACTACCTCCTAGGGGAGGCCGCCCTGCGGGGCCGGGGCCTCGGCACGCGCGTGATCCGCCACGTCGTCGAGCGGACGTGGCGCGAGCTGCCGACCGCGAGCGACGTGGTCGTCGCCGTCGTCGCGGCGAACGTCGCGTCGTGGCGGGCGGTGGAGCGCGCCGGGCTGCCCCGGGTCGCCGAGGTCGAGATCGAGCCGGACAACCCGGTCGACGACCCCCTCCACCACGTCTACCGCCTCCCGCGGCCCTGACGGCCCCCGCCCGGCCGTCGTGCGCGGGCCGGAATGCCTCGCGGCCGCGTGCGTTCGCACCGGCATGACGACGTGGGGCTTCATCGGCAGCGGCAACATCGGCAGCACCGTCGCGCGGCTCGCGGTCGCGGCGGGCCACGACGTGGTCATGAGCAACAGCCGGGGACCGGAGACGCTCGTCGACCTGGTGACCGAGCTGGGCGACCACGCGCGCGCGGGCACCACCGAGGAGGCGGCGGTCGACGGGGACGTGGTCGTCGTCACGATCCCGCTCAAGGCCTACCGCGACGTGCCCGCCGACGCTCTCGAGGGCAAGGTCGTGCTCGACACCATGAACTACTACCCGGAGCGCGACGGCCGGGTCGCCGAGCTCGACGACGAGTCCACGACGACGTCGGAGCTGCTGCAGACGCACCTGCCCGGCTCCCGCGTGGTGAAGGTGTTCAACAACATCTACTTCGAGCACCTCCGCGCCCTCGCACGCCCGAGCGGCGACCCCGAGCGCAGCGCGCTCGCGATCGCCGGCGACGACGAGGAGGCGAAGCACACGGTCACGCGCCTGCTCGACGAGATCGGCTACGACACCTACGACCTCGGGCCGCTCGCGGAGGGCTGGCGCACCCAGCGCGACACCGCCGCGTATGCCGTCGTCTACGCGGCCGACCCGCAGGACTGGTCGAAGGGCCCCGCGCCCGTGTCGGCCGACGAGCTCGCGGCGGCGGCGGCACGCTCGCGCCGCTACCGCGACACCGACGGCTGACCTGGCCGTCGGCGGCCCGTACGAAGGAGGCGGCGGCAGACCGCGACCTCCCGCGCGGCAGCACCCCCTCGCCTCCTTCGTACGGGCCGTGACCGCGGCCGCGCGTCAGGCGGGCGAGGCGAGCGCAGCGAGCGCCGCACCGACCGGGGCGACGCGCCCGTCGGGTGCGAGCCGGATCCGGCCCGGCAGGTCGAGCGCGGCGAGGAACGGCGAGCCCGCGGCGCGCCGGGCCAGCACCGCCGACACCCCGGCACGCAGCGGCTCCCCGAGCGCAGCGACGCCGCCGCCCAGGACGACGTGGGCGACGTCGACGGTGAGGACGAGGGTCTGCGCGGCGGTGGCGACGGCGTCGAGGAAGGCCTCGCGGACCGCGACGGCGCGCGGGTCGCCGGCCGCCGCTCTCCGGAACACGGCCGCGGCGGCGGGGGCCCCGCCCGCGTCGGGCCAGGCGGCCTGCAGCGCCGAGCCGGAGGCGTAGAGCTCGAGGCAGCCGTGCTGGCCGCACGCGCACCTCGGGCCGTCCGGCCGGTACGGCACGTGCCCGACCTCGCCGGCCGCGCCGCCGCCCCGCCGGAGCCGGCCGTCGAGCAGCAGGCCCGCGGCGAGGCCCGTGCCGAGCGACAGGTACGCGAGGTCGGCGCCGGGCCCGAGCCCGAGGGTGTGCGCGGCGCCGAGCGCGGCCGCGTCGACGTCGTTGCCGACGACCACCGGCGCGCCGAGGGCCGCGGACAGCGCGTCGCGCAGGGGCACCGGAGCGGACACCCCGAGGTTGACGGCGTGGCCGACCGTCCCGGTGCGCGGGTCGACGACCCCGGGCACGCCGACGCCCACCCCTGCCCAACCGGGGGCGGCGAGGTCCGGCACGTCGGCCGCGAGCGCCGCGACCACCGCCGTCACGCTCGCGACGACGCCGTCCAGGCCCGGCCGGGACGGCGTGCGGCGCTCCGCGCGCACGGCGCCGTCGACCAGGACGACCCCGTGCACCTTGCTGGCCCCGACGTCGAGGCCGAGCGCCGCGGTGGCCGGGCCGTGGGCAGCGGGCGGCGGCCCGGGCGTGCCCGGGCTCGTGGTGAGGGCCATCAGCCCTTCACCGCGCCCGAGACGAGGCCGGCGGTCATCCGGTGCTGCACGAGCAGGAAGAACGCGATGACGGGCACCGCGATGAGCGTCGAGCCCGCCATGACGAGGCCCCAGTCCGTCGCCCGGTTGGACTCCACGAGGCCCTGCAGCCACAGCGGGAGCGTCGCGCGGCCCGGGTCGGTCATGACGACGAGGGCGAGGGTGTACTCGTTCCACGCCTGCAGGAACCCGTACACGCCGGCGGCGACGAGGCCCGGGGCCAGCAGCGGGAACGTGACGCGGAAGAACGCCCCCGTGCGCGACAGGCCGTCGACCATCGCGGCCTCCTCGAGCTCGACGGGCACCCCCGCGACGAACCCACGGAGCAGCCAGACGGTGAACGGCAGGATCGCGGCGACGTAGACGAGGACGAGGCCCGCGACGCGGTTGACGAGCCCCCAGCCGTCGAGCACCTGGTACTGGGAGATGAAGAGGGCCTCGGCGGGGATCATCTGCACGACGAGCACCGCGACGACGAACCCCTTGCGCCCGCCGAATCGGAAGCGGCTGAGGGCCAGCGCCGCCAGCAGGGCGAAGAGCACGGCCGCGAGGAGCGTGAGCCCCGTGACGAGCAGGCTCACCCGGAACGCCGCGTAGAACGACGGGTCGGCGAGCACGCGTCGCACGTTGGCGAGGGTGCCGTCGACGGGCAGGAACGTCGGGGTGGGCGTCTGCAGCCGGTTCGTGGGCAGCAACGCGCTGTTGACCATCCAGTAGACCGGGAACAGCCAGGCCAGGGCGGCGAGCACCGCCACGAGGTCGAGGGCGGGGGCCGCGGCGCGGCGCCGCACCCGCAGCAGCGTGCTCATGCGTCCTCCTCGCGGAGCATGCGGCGGACGTAGGCCGCGGTGAGCACCAGCGTGAGGACGAGCATGATCGTCGCCATCGCACCGGCCGTGGAGAAGTCCTTGGCGAGGGAGTAGATGTACGTGCCGAGCAGGTGTGTCTCCCGGGTCGGCGCACCGGCGCGCTGCAGGACGTAGATCTGCGTGAACACCCGCAGGTCCCAGATGACCTGCAGGAGCAGGACGACGTAGAGCACCGGCCGGATCATCGGCACGGTCACGAGCCGGAGCCGCTGCCACGCGCTCGCCCCGTCGAGCTGCGCGGCCTCGCGCGTCTCCTGCGGCACCTGCAGCAGCCCGGCGTAGACGGTGAAGGCGACGAACGGCACCGACATCCACACGACGATGACCGTCGCGACCGCGTAGAAGGACAGCGGTTCCACGAGCCAGGAGTGGTAGCGCATCGAGTCCAGCCCCAGGCCCTCGGCGAGGAGCCAGTTGACGACGCCGTACTGGGAGTCGAACAGCCACTGCCACGCCGTCATGCTCGCGAGGACCGGCGTGCCCCAGGCGAGCAGGAGGCTCACCTGCAGCGCGACGCGCGGGCCCCGCCGCACCCGCGCCAGGAGCAGCGCGAGCGCGCCACCCAGCGCCATCGTGAGGGCGGCGTTGACCACGCAGAACGCGACGGACCGGGCGATGACCGTCCACACGTAGGGGTCGGACAGCAGCGCCGTGTAGTTGTCGAGGCCCACCCACTCCGCAGGGCGCCCGAACTGCTGCGCGAGGCCGTACTCCTGGAAGGAGATGACGAGCTGGCGCGCGAGCGGGTAGCCGAGCCCGACGGCGACGGGCAGCGTGGCGGGGACCAGCAGCAGGTACGCGGCGGACGGCCGACGGCGGCGACGCGCGCCGCGGCGGGCGCCCGGCGCGGGCGCGGGCGGCGCGGCCCCCGGGGCGGTGACGGGCGCCACCGGGCGGGACGCGGGTGGGGCGGACATGGACCCTCCACGGGAGCTGTGGTGGTGCTGTGGTGGTGCTGTGGTGGTGCGTGGTGTGGCACAGCGGTGAGGGGGTGGGCGCCGGCGCGGGTCAGCCCGCGCCGGCGCCCCGGGGTCACTGCAGCGTCTCGGCGATGAGGCGGTCGGTCTCCGCGGCCGCCTCGGACACGTCGGCGCCCGCGGCCAGCTGCTGGAAGAAGTCCTCGAGCAGCCGGGCGGCCTCGACGTCGGCCCACTTCTCCGCGGGCGGCGTCAGCTTCGCCGCGACCGCGGCCTCGACCGCCGCCGTGGCGTAGACGTCGTCACCCATGGCGTCGGTGTACGTCGTGTTGCCGGGGATCAGGCCGTTCTCGGCGAGCATCGTCTGGTACTCCTCGGAGAAGACGATGCGCAGCAGGTTGCGGGCGAGCTCCGGGTGCTGGCTGTTGGCCGGCACCGCGATGTTCGACCCTCCCGCGAACACCGTCGCGACGCTGCCCTCCTCCAGGCCGGGCAGCGGGAAGACACCGGTCTTCTCCTCGTTGCACGCCTGCTGCTCCGCGCGCAGCGCGTTCGCCTCCTCCGACGTGTCGTCGGCGGCGACGCCCTGGTTGCACTCGGGCAGGTCGATGCTCCAGCGTGCCCACGTCGGGGCGGAGAACATGGCCGCCTCGCCGTTGTTGAAGGGCACCCAGGGCTCGTTGGAGTCGGCGTCGACGGGGGCGGACGTCGCCTCGGTGAACAGCCGCTGGACGACGGCCAGGCCCTCCTGCGCCTCGGGGCCCGACAGCCCGCCGACCCAGCTGCCGTCCTCCTGCACGGCGAGGTCGCCGCCGTACTCGTAGACCCAGGCGGTGCCGTTGTACCAGTCCTGCCCGGGCAGCCAGAGGCCGGAGAAGCTGCCGGTGCCGGCGGGGTTCGCCTCCTGCAGGGCGACGGCGGTGTCGGTGAACTCCTCCAGCGAGGTCGGCACCTCCACGCCGGCCTCGGCGAACATCTCCTTGTTGTAGAAGACGGCCCGCGCACCGGAGTAGTACGGCAGCGCGTAGACGGAGCCGTCCGCGGAGCCGGCCTCGACGAAGCCCTGCAGGAGGTCCTCGCCGCCGACCTCCTCGTACAGGTCGGTGAGGTCGGCGAAGGCGCCGGCGTAGGTGAAGGTCGGGGCCTGCGTGTTGCCGATCTCCACGACGTCCGGGGTCTGGTCGGTCGAGGTGAGCGCGGTCTGCAGGCGTGGCACGAGGCCGTTCCAGTCCTGCTCCTCGATGACGAGCGTCGAGCCCGGGTTCTGCTCGGCGAACGTCGCCGTCAGGTAGTCCCGCAGCTCCTGGGGCGTGTCGGCGCCGTTGAGCCACAGCCTGATCTCGGCCGGCTCGGGTGCGGCCACGCCCTCGGCGTCCTCGGCCGGCTCGGTGGCACCTGCGGGCGCCGCGTCCGTGACCTCCGCCTCGCCGGAGGAGTCGCCGCAGGCGGTGAGCGCCAGCAGCCCGACGAGCGCGAGGGCACCACTCCGTACTCTTCTCACGTTGGGTTCCTTCCTGGTGGGAGCGGTGCTGGCGGCACCGCCACTGTGTGGGGTCTCGACTGCGGTTCCGGCCGGCTCGGGGTCAGCTGACCCCGAGCTGGCCGGACAGGACCAGCACGGCGGCCCCGGCCAGGGCGCCGTCCTCGCCCAGGCTCGTCATCCGCAGCGCGAGCTGGCTGTGGATGACGGGCATGGTGCGTTCGCGGACGGCCTGCAGTGCTGCCTCCCGCAGCGGGCCGTCGAGGAGCTCCGGCGGTCCGCTGAGGACCACCTCGGAGAGGTCGAGCGCGCTCACGACGGGCGCCAGCACGATCCCGAGGCGCCGGCCGGCGGCGGTGAGCACCTCGGTGCGCGCCGCGTCGGGCAGCCCGCCGGTGCGGCGGCGCAGCGCCGGCACCGACAGGACGGTCTCGAGGCAGCCGGTGCGGCCGCACGCGCACGGCTCGGGTGTGCCGAGGGGACCCGGGCTCGCGGAGTCGCGCTCGTCGACCGCCGTGACGTGGCCGAGCTCCCCGGCCGCGCGGTGGTGGCCCCGCACGAGCGCGCCGTCGAGCACGATCCCGGCCCCCACGCCCTCGCCGACGGTGAGCACGAGCAGGCCGCCGCCACCCGCGCCGCCGTAGGTGAACTCGCCGAGGCACGCGGTGTTCGCGTCGTTGGCGACGTGGACCGGCACACCCAGCGCGCTGGTCAGCGTCTCGGCGAGAGGCACGTCGAACCAGTCCCGGTTGGGCGCCTGCAGGACGGTCCCCTGCTCGTCGACCACGCCGGGGGAGCCGACCCCGATCCCCAGCACGGGGACGGTCGTGGCCGCGAGCAGGTCGCGGCAGAAGCCCACGAGACGGTCGACGGCGGCCGCCCCGGTGCTGCCGTCGAGCGGGGCCGAGCGGCGCGCGAGCACGGCGCCCGCGAGGTCGAGGACCGCACCGTGCATGGCCGTGTCGTCGGCGAGGTCGATCGCGACGACGTGGAACGCCTCGGTCCGCAGGCCGACGAGGGTCGCGGGCTTGCCCACCCGGCCCTCGGGCCGGGCCCCGAGGTCGCCGACCAGGCCGTCGACCATGAGCTGCTGGACGAGGTCGGACACGGTGACCTTCGTCAGTCCGGTGGCGCGGGCGAGGTCGGCCCGCGAGAGGGGGCCGTCGTGGAAGAGGCGCTGCAGGACCATCGCCCGGTTGTGCGCCCGGGCGTGGACCGGCAGCGCCTTGGTCCGCGGCCTGAGCGTCGTCTGCACGTTGGTTAGGGAACCTGCCTTACTATTGCGTGTCAAGGGTGTCGTGCGGTCGAGTCCGTACCGTGACCTGCGCGACGCCCGGCCGGAGCCCCGTCAGGACGAGGACCCAGTGAGCGACACAGCGACCACCGCGCCCCCCGCGACTCCGCCGACCGTGCTGCGGGGCCGCGTCGTGCTGCCCACGCGCGTGGAGGCCGACGGCGTCGTCGTGGTCGACGGGACCCGCATCGCGTGGGTGGGGCCGGCCGCGGCCGCGCCCGTGCCGGCGCCCGCCCCGACCGACGACGTGCTGCTGCCCGGCCTGGTCGACCTGCACTGCCACGGCGGTGGCGGCGTCGGCTTCCCGGACGTGACGGACGCCGCCACGGCCCGGGAGGCCGTCGCCGAGCACCGCCGCCACGGCACGACCACGCTCGTCGCCTCGCTCGTCACCGCCCCCGCCGCGGTGCTGCTCGAGCGCGTCGGGGTGCTCGCGGGTCTCGCCGCGGCCGGCGAGGTCGCGGGCGTGCACCTCGAGGGGCCGTTCCTGTCGGCGGTGCGGTGCGGCGCGCAGGACCCCGCGCACCTGCTGCCGGGGGACCCGGAGCTCGTGCGGACGTGTGCGGAGGCCGCACGCGGGCACCTCGTCACCATGACGGTGGCACCGGAGGTCCCCGGGGTCGACGGCCCGGGCGGGGTCGTGGACGCGCTCGTCGACGTCGGTGCCGTGCCGTCCTTCGGCCACACCGACGCGAGCGCCGAGCAGACCGGCGTGGCGCTCGCCCGGGCCGGCGCGCGGCTGGCGGCCCGGCGTCCCGGCGCCCGCCCGACCGTCACGCACCTGTTCAACGGCATGCCGCCTATGCACCACCGCTCGCCCGGCCCGGTGGCGGCGTGCCTCGCGGCGGCCGCGCGCGGGGAGGTGGTCGTGGAGCTCGTCGCCGACGGGGTGCACCTCGACGCCGCCACCGTGCGGACCGTCCTCGACGTCGCCGCGCCGGACGCCGTCGCGCTCGTCACCGACGCGATGGCGGCCGCGGGCACGCCCGACGGCAGCTACGTCCTGGGCGGGCGCCGCGTGCGCGTGCGGGACGGCGTCGCGCGGCTCGCCGGTGACGACGACGCCGACGACGCCGACGACACCGACGACACCGACGACGCCGCCGACGCCGCCGACGACGCCCCGCCGGGGGCGCTGGCCGGCGGCACCGCGCACCTGCTCGACGTCGTGCGGCGGGTCGTGTCCTCCGGCGTGCCGCTCGAGCGCGCGGTCCGGGCCGCCGCCACCACACCCGCGGGCGTGCTCGGCCGCCACGACGTGGGCGCGCTGGAGGCGGGTCGGCGCGCGGACGTCGTCGTCACCGGGCCCGACCTGCGGGTGCGGCGCGTCCTGGTCGCCGGGGTGGTGGCGTGAGCCCGGCCCGACGGGAGCCCGGCCCCACGGCCGGGCTCGTGCCGCTGCCGGTCGACGTCGAGGCGGGCGAGGGGGCGCCGGTGCTCCTCGGACCGGGCACCGTGCTCGTCGTGCCGCCGTCCGCGCTCGGCGTGGCCGCCGCGGCGGCGCAGCGGCTCGCGCGCGTGCTCGGCGGGACGCCGCAGGTGGTCGGCTACGGGGTCGACCCGCCCTCCGCGGCCGACCCGGCGGGCGGCGACGCGGCGACCGCCCCGGCCGTCGTCACGCTCGCCCTGTCACCGCTCGACGGCGTCGGCGAGGCCGTCGAGCCGGACCTCGCCCGGGAGGGGTACGAGCTGCGCGTGGGTGGCGGCGAGGTCGGCGTCGTGGCGCCGGACCTGCCGGGTCTCGCCCACGCGCTCACGACGCTCGGTCAGCTCGCGGCCGCCGCGCCGGAGGCGACCGGGTCGCCGGGCCGCTTGGTCGCACCGGTGACGGTGCGCGACGCGCCGCGCTACCCCTGGCGGGGGCTCAGCGTGGACGTCGCCCGGCACCCGCTGCCGCTCGGGGACCTGCTGCGGCTGGTCGACCTGCTCGCCGACCTCCGGCTCAACGTGCTGCACCTGCACCTCACCGACGACCAGGGTTGGCGCCTGCACGTGCCGTCGCGGCCGCTGCTCACCGAGCGCTCCGGTGGTACCGCCGTCGGCGGCGACCCGGGCGGCTTCCTCACCGAGGCCGACTGGGACGCCCTCGTCGGCCACGCCGCCGCGCGCTGCGTCGAGGTGGTGCCCGAGGTCGACGTGCCCGGCCACGTCAACGCGGCGCTTCACGCCTACGGCGAGCTGACCCCCGACGGGGTGGCGCCCGAGGCGTACACCGGCATCGAGGTCGGGTTCAGCCGGCTGCACGCCGACGTGCCCGCCACGGAGCCGTTCCTGCGCGACGTGCTCGGCGACGTGGTCCGGATGACACCGGGCGAGCACGTCCACATCGGCGGTGACGAGGTCCTCACCATGGACCGGGACGAGTACGTGCGGCTCGTGCGCATGGCGGCCGACGCGGTCGAGCGGCACGGGCGGACGGTCGTGGCGTGGCAGGAGGCGGCGGCCGCCCCGCTGGCCCCCGGCACGCTGCTGCAGGTGTGGCACGAGGGCCACGACCTCGCCCCGGTCGTGGCCGCGGCACGGGCGGGCGCCCGCGTGGTCATGTCACCCGCGAGCCGGGCCTACCTCGACCTCAAGTACGACGCCTCGACGCCCATCGGGCTGGAGTGGGCCGGCCACGTGCCGTTCCGGCAGAGCTACGAGTGGGACCCCGACCGCCTCGTGGACGGCCTCGACCCCGACTCGGTGGCCGGCGTCGAGGCCGCGGTGTGGTCGGAGACCACGCGCGACCTCGACGACGTCACCTACCTGCTCCTGCCTCGGCTCGCGGCCGTCGCGGAGGTCGCGTGGTCCCCCCAGGCCCACCGCGGGTGGGACGGCTTCGCGGCACGGACCGCGGTGCTGGCCTGCGCCTGGGACCGCGACGGCCTGCGCTGGCACCCTGCCGCGGGCGGGGCCTGGTGAGGACCCGGGTCAGCTCCCGCGGCAGGCGTCGCCCGGCGACGGGACGACGTCCTTGAGACCCGCCCTGGCGAACATGCCGTAGCTCTGGGTCCCGTGGTAGCGGTCGGTTCCGCCGGGGCTCTGGTTGCCCCGGACGGCGAGCGCGTCGTCGTCGAAGCCCTCCGGGTTGCCCTCGACGGAGTCGACGGTGTCCAGGCCGGAGAACACGCACTCCGACGCGGCCTTCCCCGGTGCGGGGATGTCCCGACCCTGTCCGTTGACCTCCCCCGCGTGGGCGGCCCCGGCTCCGGACAGGACCAACCCCGCAGCTACCGCACACGTGACGACGAGACGCTTCATGACCCGACTTCCTTCCAGGTGGACGTGCTGGGAGGGCTCGCCGCACCGTCACCCCGATGGGGTCTGCGGGCGACGATCACGTCGGAGGCAGGGGCGCCGGTGAGCCGTGGCAGGAGGATCCTTCGCCTGGCCCCCGGGCTGGTCAAGATGCCAAACCGGACAGCTTCGGCGGGCGCCGCGACCTCACGTCGCCGCGCCCGCCGGCAGGTCAGTCGTCGGAGCGGTCGTCGTCGCGGTCGTCGGAGTCGTCGTCGGAGCCCCGGCCGGAGCGGTCGTCGTCGCGGTCGCCCCGGTCGTCGTCCCGGTCGTCCCGGTCGTCCCGGTCGTCGTCGCGGTCGTCGTCGCGGTCGTCCCGGTCGTCGTCGCGGTCGTCGTCGCGGTCGTCGTCCCGGGTCGCGGTCGCGGTCGCCGTGCCGGTGGGGGCGGACGGCGTGCGCGTGGCGCTCGACTCCGAGCGGATGTCGACGACGGCGCCGGTCACGTCGACGAGCACCCGGTGCTCGCGGCCGTCCGCGTCCCGGACCTCGACCTCCCACGCGGCCCCGGCGTCGTCCTCGTCGTCGACCTCGAGGACGCGCGCGCCGCTGCCGATGGCCTCCAGCGCCGCCTCCTCGACGCGCTCCCGGCTCGCGACGCTGCCCGTGCCGCGCTCCCACGGCGCCGGCCCGCCGGCGACCTCGCGGAAGGCGAGCCCGTCGATGCGGTAGACGTCGAGCTCGTCGCCGTCGTCGTCGAGCCGGCCGGCCACGACGACCTGGGAGCCGACGAGGCCGTCGAGCTCGGCGAGCAGCGTGCCGATCGTGCCGTCGCGGTCGTAGTCGGCGGGGGCGGTGGCGGTCCGGCGCCAGCTGTCGGGGCCGAGCTCGAGCTCCACGCCGCCGACCTCGTACTCGTCGCGGTCGTCGCCCTGCCGGGCGAGCACGCCGCTCAGCTCGTCCAGGCCCGCGACGGCCTGCGGCGTCGACCGGGTGGTGGGCGAGGCGGTCGCGCCGCCGGTGGGGCCGGCGGTGGCGGCGGCGAGCTCCGCGTCGACGTCGACGGAGCCGACGGACACGGGCTCGACGACGTCGTCGGTCGAGGTGGGCGAGGTCACGGCGCTGGCGACGGCCACCCCACCGACGGTGGTGGCGGCGAGCGCGGCGATGACGGCGACGGTACGCATGAGGTCCTCCAGTGTGGTCGGGTCCCGGCCGGTCTGCCGGTCGGACACCGAGAGGGTCGCCACGCAGGATGAGGCGTTCGTGAGCCGTTCCTGACGGCGCTGTCAGGTTCGGCCCCTCCCGCCCCGTCGAGCAGCCGCGGGGCGCCGCCGCGGGGGAGCATGTGCCCGTGACGCTTCTCGTGGTGGAGGACGAGCCGGGGATCACCGCCTTCGTCCAGCAGGGGCTCGAGGCGGCCGGGTACCCCGTCGCGACCGCGACGGACGGCTGGACCGGGCTCGAGCTCGCCCAGCGCGAGGACGTGCGCCTCGTCGTCCTCGACCTCGGGCTGCCGGGCCTGACGGGCGACAAGGTGCTCGAGCGGATCCGGCAGCTGCGCCCCGACCTGCCCGTGATCCTCCTCACCGCCCGGGACTCCGTCGCGGACCGGGTCGCCGGGCTCGAGGCGGGCGCCGACGACTACGTCGTCAAGCCGTTCAGCTTCAGCGAGCTGCTGGCCCGGGTGCGGGCCCGGCTGCGGCAGCCGACCCAGACGACGTCGACCGTCCTCGTGGCGGGCGACCTCGAGCTCGACGTCCTCGCCCGGCGGGCGCGCACCGGTGGGCGTGAGGTGGAGCTGTCGACGCGCGAGTTCGCGCTGCTGGAGGTCCTCATGCGCAACCCCGGGCACGTGCTGTCACGCCCGCAGCTGCTCGACCGGGTGTGGGGCTACGACTTCGACGGCGCGTCGAACGTCGTCGAGGTCTACGTCGGTCACCTGCGGCGCAAGCTCGGCGCGGACCGCATCGAGACGGTGCGCGGGGCCGGCTACCGGCTGGAGGCGTAGTGAGCCTGCGGGTCCGGCTCACCGTCACGGCGCTGGTCGTCATGGCCCTCACCCTGCTCGCCGTCGCGGTGGTCACGTGGCGGCTCGTGGCGGTCGCGGAGCGCGCCGACGTCGACACCGAACTGCGGCAGGAGCTCGCGCAGGTGGGGGCGCGGCTCCCGGAGGACATCTCCGGCGCGGTCGGTGCCGACGGCAGCGCGTCGGCCGCGGAGCTGCAGCTCGCCGCGCGTCGCTACCTGGCGACGTCGCCGGGAGGTGGCGCGCACCTGCTCGTGCTCGACCTCGGCGGGTCGCCGTTCGCGGCGGCGGACGGCCCACCGGACCTGCTCGCGCTGCGCGACGCGGGCGAGGTGCCGGTGGGGGAGCCCGGCCGCATCGTGACCGTCGGCACGTCGCAGGGCGACGTCCGGGTGCTGAGCGCCCCGCTGCGCACCGCCGACGGGGTGACGGTCGGGACGGCGACGGTCCTCGGCAGCCTCGCCGACGCCCGCGCGAGGACGGCGTCGGTGCTGTGGCGGACCGCGCTCGCCGGCGGGGCCGGGCTGCTGCTCGGCGGGCTCGTGCTGCTCGTCGCGGTGCGCCGGGAGCTCGTGCCGCTGCGCGACCTCGCGGTCGCGGCCGGCGAGGTGGGCGGGACGCCCGCGGGTCCCGCGGGCACCGGTGCCCCCGCCCGGCGGGTGCCGCAGCCGGAGCGTCTCGACGAGGTGGGTGTCGTCGCGCAGGAGTTCAACGCGATGGTCGACCGGCTCGACCGCAGCGCCGAGGAGCGCCGCCAGCTGCTGTCCGCGGTGTCGCACGAGATGCGGACCCCGCTGACCGTGGCTCGCGGGCACCTCGAGGCGTTCGAGACCACCGGCGGCGACGACGCGGCCGCCGCGCGCGGCACGGCGCTCGTCGTGCGGCGCGAGCTCGACCGGCTGGCCCGGGTGCTCGCCGACCTCACGGCGCTGACGGCCGGGGAGGCCCGCAGCGTCCGGCAGGAGCCGGTGTTCGTGCCCGACGTGCTCGACGCGCTGCGCGAGCGCCTCGCCGGGCTCGGGCTCGACGGCGTCGACGTGGGCGACGCCCCGCCGGTCGTGCTGAGCGGCGACGAGGACCGGCTCGCGCAGTGCCTGCTCAACCTCGTCGTCAACGCGCGGACCCACACGCCGCCCGAGACGCCCGTGCGGGTTCGCGCCTCGGCCGGCGACGGCGTGGTCCGGCTCGTCGTGGAGGACGACGGGCCGGGCATCGACCCCGAGGTGCGGGACCGCGTCTTCGAGCCGTTCGTCACCACCCGCCCCGGCGGCGGCTCGCGCACGTCCGGCCTCGGGCTCGCGGTCGTCCGCTCGCTCGTGGAGGCGCAGGGCGGGACGGCGGAGCTCGACGACGTCGCCGACGGGACGCGCGTGGTGCTCACGCTCGTGGCGGACGACGGAACCGGCGTCGACGAGGACGGTCCCGACGACGGGTGACGTCGAGCGGGCCCGCCTGTCACCCGAGCCGCACGCCGACTGCGCCTGCCTGACCGCAGGGCGAAAGAAGGTGGCCAGAGGCGGGGTCGAACCGCCGACCTTCCGATTTTCAGTCGGACGCTCTACCAACTGAGCTATCTGGCCGTGCGCCGGCGCTGCGGCGCGGGGCAACGATAGCGCAGCGTGCTCGTCCTGCCGGACGGCGCCCGAGCGCTTCCGGTGACCGCCTGACCACTTCCGGCAACCCCTGGCCGACTATTGTCAGCGGCCTGCGAAAGTCCTAGTGTCGCGCCAGGCCGGTCACCGTCGACCGACCTCGCAGCCGATGCCCCGGACGCGCCGCAGCAGCCTCTCTCCCGACACTGGAGTCGACCCCATGGCCGCACGTCGTGAACCTGCTCCGCCCACCCACGCCAGCACCCTCGTCGACCGCTTCCGGCTGAGCCGCCGGAGCCTCCTGGCCGCGGGGACCGGCCTGGCCGCCGGCTTCGCCGCCGCCGGTCTGGGCGGCCCGGCCGCCGCGGCCCCGCCCGGCGGCAGCCCCGCCAACGGCGTCCTCGTCCCGGCGCCCAAGCGCGGCATCATCCTCTACACCGTCCGCGACGCGATCAGCCGCGACCCGCTGTCGACCGATGCGCCGTCCGGCTTCCGCGAGGTCCTCGAGCACCTGTCGGACCTCGGGTACCGGCAGATCGAGCTCGCGGGCTTCCGTCAGCACGCGAACTCCGAGGGCGGCAGCAACCTCGACAGCCTCGAGGGCGCCGCGCTGCTGCGCAGCTGGCTGGACGACAACGGGCTCGTCGCCGAGGGCAACCACGGCAGCGTCCCCAACGCCATCACGCCGGAGGCGATGGCCGCCTTCGACGAGGACTGCCAGATCGCCTCGGTCCTCGGCCTGGGGCACATCGGCACGGGCAACGACCCGACCCGCAACCGGCAGAAGCCGGCGTGGGACGCGGCCGCCGAGGTGTGGAACCACTACGGCGAGCACGCGATGACGCAGTACGGCCTCAAGCTCTACACGCACAACCACGACCAGGCGTACAACTTCCTGCTCGACGAGGCCCCCGATGCGACCGGCGCGTACACCGCCTCCAGCGGCCTGCGGCAGCTCGAGTACTTCCTGTCGATCACCGACCCGCGCTACGTGTGGCTCGAGATGGACATCTACTGGGCGCACGTCGCGCAGTACAAGTACCCGACGTACACGGCGGCCGACGGCAGCACGGTCACGCGCCCCTTCGACCCCGCGGGTCTCGTCGCGCAGCACACGCAGCGCTACCCGCTCTTCCACGCGAAGGACGGCGCGAGCATGCCGGGCACCACCAACGGCTACTCGATGGTCCCCTTCGGCACCGGCGACATCGACTACTCGGAGTTCTTCCGCCGCGTGGGCGCCAAGGGCTACCACAACCCGATGTACGAGCAGGACAACGCGGCCCAGATCGGGGACGGCTCGCTGGCGAACGCCGCCATCTCGATCGAGAACATGGCGGCGCTCCGGGGCTGACGGTCCCGGCCCCCTCGCTCGTCCCCGGAGCCCCCGGACCGCCTGGTCCGGGGGCTCCGGCGCGTCGTCCCTTCCGTCGCTTTTGTCAGGCTTTAGTGCAAAGATGGGTAAACCACCGCACTAAGCGGTGGTGGGCGTGGCTCGAGGACGAGCGCGCCCCGACCGAACCCACCGGGAGCCTTCGATGAAGAAGCCACTCGCCCTGGTCGCCGCCGTCCTGGCGGCGCCCGTGTTCCTCGCCGCCGTCGCGCCGGCGCAGGCCCGGCCCCCCGCCCCCGACGACCTGGAGTACACCCTCGACGCCGAGGTCCTCGACGGTGGGCAGCAGGTCGTCTCGCTGACCATCGACGCCCGGGGCCTCGGCCTCGACCCGCGGAGCCTGTCCGAGGACACCTTCGAGGTCCGGGCGACCGCGACGAACCCGTTCCCCGCGCTCGACGGTCAGGTGGGCGGCACCTACACCGACGTCGAGCGCACCGTCACCGACGTCCGTCGCGCCCCGGGCGGTCGCATCGTCGTCGACCTCGAGGACGGCTACGGCGTCCCCGGGGCCGGGACCCTCGGCTACGCCTTCCGCGTCGGCCGCAACGTCGAGCTCGACCTCGACTACTCCGTCACGCAGGTCGAGCCGCTCACCGTCCGCGGCCGGTCGACCTACCTCGACCTCGAGCAGGGCGACCTCGTCGACCCGGAGGTCGACGCCTTCACCGCCGGGGAGGCGAACGGGCTCGCCTACCGGCTGTTCACCCCGCGGCAGGGCGGCGAGCGGCCGCTGGTCCTGTGGCTGCACGGTGGCGGCGAGGGCGGCTGGGACGGCTCGTACGACAACGACCTCGTGCTGCAGGCCAACCGCGGCGCCCTCGGCTTCGCGACGCCCGAGGCGCAGGCCATCTTCGGCGGCGCGTACGTCCTGGCCCCGCAGGCGCCCACCCGCTGGCTCGACGACCCGCAGCTCGGCTACTCCGAGCAGCTGAAGGGCATGCTCGACGAGTTCGTCGCCACGCACCGGGTCGACACCGACCGCATCTACGTGGTCGGCGCGTCGAACGGCGGCTACATGGCGGCGGAGCTCACCGCGGACTACCCCGACCTCTTCGCCGCGAGCGTGCCGATCGCCGCGGTCCGGCTGCTCGGGCAGGAGGTCGTGCTCACCGACGCCGAGCTCGAGGCGATGGGCGGGACCCCGACGTGGGTCGTCCACGCCGAGAACGACACGACGGTGCCGTTCGGCCCCAACGGGCAGTACATCGCCGAGCACGTCCCCGGCGCGCTGCTCAGCGCCTACCCCGACGTGACCTACGACGGGGTCACGTACCCCGGCCACTGGTCCTGGATCTACGTCGGTCGCAACGACCCGACGACGGCGGACGGCACGCGCATCTGGCAGTGGCTGGCGGCGCAGTCCCTCGACGACTGACCGACTCCGCGGCGACGACACGACGGAGCCCCCGGACCGTACGGTCCGGGGGCTCCTGTGTCGGGGCGGTGCGGTCAGCCGGCGGGGCCGGCCGACGGGCGCGTCAGTACGAGTAGCAGGTGAGGAACTCGAAGCTGTCGCGGGCGAACTCCGCGTCGGCCGGGGCGCCGTCGCGCTCGACGACGTAGTACTTCACCGAGCCCTGAGCGGCCTCCAGGATCGGGCCCCAGTCGAGGTCACCCTCGCCGACGTCGCTCGGGATGCCCCGCGCGTCGCCGTTGAGGTCGCCGTCCTTGATGTGGAGCAGCTCGATGCGCTTGCCGTACTCCTCCAGCAGCGCGACGACGTCGGCGCCGGCGTCCGCGGCCCAGAACACGTCGAGCTGGAAGGTCACGTACCGCGGGTCGGTGTTCTGCACCAGCGCCTCCCACGCGGTCATCTCCTCGCCCGTCTCCGGGTCGGTGACGATGGTGGTGAACTCCCACTGGTGGTTGTGGCCGAAGATCTTGCCGGTGCCGTTCTTGACGGACATCTCGCCGTACTCGTTCATGGCCTCGGCGGTCGCGATGACGTCGGCCCACGTGCTGCTGCCGTCGCGGGCGATGCCCGGGCCGGCCCAGCCGCCGGAGCCGACGTACTTCTGGCCGACCTCCTTGGCGAAGTCGAGGTTGCCCTCGATGCCGGTCGCGGAGACGCTGCCGTGGGAGCTCGGCTGCTTGAGCTTGTACTCCTTGAGCAGGGCCTCCCACTCCTCGGCGTCGCGGCCCTGGTAGGACCCGCCGAACGGCTCCACGTTGCGGTAGCCGATCTCGGCGAGCTCGGCGAGCAGCGCCTCGGCGCCGATCTGGCTGCCCCAGCCGGCGTAGCTGAACAGCTGGATCGAGATCTTGCTGGCGGGGACGCTGCGACCGGCGCACTCGGCGGCGGCGTTGGCCTTGTCGCTCTTCGGGGCGGCGCCCGCGGGAGCGGCGCCGGCGAACAGTCCGGCGGCGGCGATGGCCATGGCGGCGGCGCCGGCGACGGCGCGGCGGGGGGTGCGGTTCATGGGGTCGTCCTCCTTGACGTGTCGGGGCCGGTCGGCCCCGGACTCGGGGGTCGTTCTCGGACAGGTGGTGCGGGTCGTTCCGGTGGTGCTACCCGGCGGGGGCGCTCACACGCCCCCGCCGGGTGGTGCGGGTCAGCCGAGGGAGTCGATGACCGCCTCGGCGTCGCGGTCGAGCAGCTCGTCGTCGGTGGCGGCGACGAGCCGCTCGAGCGCCTTGACGGCCTGGTCGGCGCGACCGCCGTCGAGGTGGCGGACGGCCTGGGCGACGAACGCCCGGGCCTGGGCCAGCTCACGGCCCTGCAGCTCGCCGGCCGCCGCGAGGCGGTCGACGTGGGCCTGCAGGTCCGCGGCCGAGGTCGAGACCGTGAACGTCGCCGTCCACGTGGTCGACAGCCCGGACTCGTCGGTGACCGTGACCACGACCTCGTGCGAGCCGAGGTCGAGGGTCCACAGCTCGAGGCCGTCGAGGTCGACGGCCTCGCCGTCGACGGTCGCCTCGACCGAGGCGACCCCGGAGGTGGCGTCCGTTGCCTCGACGGTGATGTCGAGCACCTCGGAGCTGCCGAGCTCGTCGCCGTCGGCCAGGCCGGCGACGGTGAGCTCGGGAGCCACCGTGTCGATGTTCACCGCGATGGTGCCGACCTCGGAGACGTTGCCGCCGGTGTCGGTGGCGCGGTAGCGGACCTCGTGGGCCCCGTCGCCGCTGACGGTGAAGGCGGAGATGGCGCCGCTGCGGTTGTTGCGGACGTTCGTCCACGCCCCGCCGTCGAGGGAGTACTCCACGCTGGCCAGCGCACCGTCGTCGCTCGCGGCGAGCTGGACGCGGACGTCACCCCGGTACCAGCCGTTGTCGCCGGTGGGCTCGGCCGGGGTCACGGTGTACGTGGCCTCAGGCGCGGTGACGTCGGTGATGCCGTCGCCGAGGAACGTGAAGGTGTCGACCTCCACGCCGCCGGTGCTCGTGACGTGCAGCACGCCGGTGCCCTCGGGCAGGGCGGTGATGTCGGCGGCCACGGTGCTCCAGCCGGTGGAGTCGACGGTCACGGTGCCGAAGGGCTCCGCGGCCGGGTCGTCCCAGCGCAGCTGCAGCTCGCCGCGGCCGCTGGCCCGGACGTCGAGCCCGGTGATCCCGAAGAAGTTCACGGGGTCCCAGCTGAGGCGGTCGCCCGCGTCGAACGACGTCACCTTGGCCAGCGCGCCCGCGGTCTCGTCGTCCACGACCTCGACCCCGACGAGGGAGTCGGCGTGCTCGGCCTCCTGGACGAACGGGTTGAGGACGAGCGACACCACGCCCTGCGCGGGTGCGATGTCGCCGTTGCCGGAGTCGGTGTACGTCGCGACGACGACGGCGAAGAGCTTCTCCGTCACACCGTGCTCGGGAGCGTCCGCCGGGGTGACCCAGGCGCCGGAGCAGCCCGAGCCGAGGAGCTCCGGGTGGGCGTGGGTGTCGTGGCCGAGGCCGAGGGTCCAGCGCACGCGGCTGCACACCGTCGCGTCGCCGTCCTCCGGGTCGGACGTCGTGAACCGGTACGGCACCGCGTCACCCCAGTTGAAGAAACCGCCGTCGAGCGGGAGCTCGGCGGTGAGGGTCGGCGCGACGTTGCCGACCGTGACGAGACGGGAGGTGATGCCCGTCTTGCCCTCCGGGTCGGTGACCCGCAGGCGCACGGTGTACGCGGCCAGCTCGGTGTACGTGTGCTCGACCGTGGCGCCGGTGGCGTCGAAGGTGCCGTCACCGTCGAAGTCCCACTCGTAGGTGAGCGCGCCGCCCTCGGGGTCGCTGGAGCCGGTGCCGTCGAAGTTGACGGTCAGCGGCGCCTCGCTGGCGGAGATGGGGTCGGCGGAGATGACCGCGGTCGGCGACTTGTTGCCGGCGGCGTAGTCGACGCGGTAGAGGCCGGCCTCCGGGTTCTGCCGGAAGAAGCCGTTGCCGTAGTCGAGGATGTACAGCGACCCGTCGGGCCCGAACTCGATGTCGATCGGGCTGTCGGTGATCGGCTGCAGGTTGTCGCGCAGCGCGGCGTTGGGCAGGAAGTTCTCGATGTGCGTCACCGGCCCGTCGAGGTCCGGGATCGTGAAGGCCGCGAGGTAGTCCTGGCTGAACTCGGCGAAGAACGCCTTGCCGTCCCAGTACTCCGGCATCTTCGTGGTCGACGGGTTGTCGGCGTCGTAGCGGTAGACCGGGCCGCCCATCGGGCCCTGGCCACCGGGGCCGAAGGCCGTCAGCTCGGGCCACGGCTGGTCGTCGTCGTCGTCGCCGTACCACAGCTGCGGGGCCGTGGCCGGGGGCAGGACGTCGAGACCGGTGTTCCACGTGCTGTTGTTCTCGGCGCCGGCCTCGCAGTCGAAGAACTCACCCGGCGTCGCGGTCGCGAAGTCCCACTCGTTGTAGTTCGCGTTGGGACCGTGGCAGTACGGCCAGCCGCCGTTGATCGGCTGCGTCGTGCTCTGCCACTCCACGTAGCCCATCGGCCCGCGCTGCGGGTCGGGCGTGCCGGAGTCCGGGCCGTAGTCGCCCCACACGACGGCGCCCGTCACGGGGTCGACGTCCATGCGGAACGGGTTGCGCAGACCCATGACGAACAGCTCGGGCCGGGTGCCCTCGGTGCCGGGCTCGAAGAGGTTGCCCTCGGGGATCGTGTAGGACCCGTCGTCCTGCACGGTGATGCGGAGCACGGCGCCCCGCAGGTCGTTCGTGCTGCCGGCGCCCCGGCGGGCGTCGAAGCCGGGGTTGTAGCCCGGGGCGTTGTTGTTGGGCGCGAAGCCGTTGGCGCCGGGGGTGCCGGCCGGCGTGTTGTCTCCCGTGGAGAGGTACAGGTTGCCCTCGGCGTCGAAGGCGACGTCACCGGCGACGTGGCAGCACTGGCCGCGCTGCACCTCGACCTGGATGATCTTCTGCTCGGTCGACAGGTCGAGCGCGCCGGCCTCGGCGTCCCACTTGAAACGCGACAGCTGGTTGTAGCCGAGCCACTGGTCCCAGTACGACAGGTCCGCGCCGGCGGGCAGCGTGTTCGGCGCCGAGCCGCTCGGGGTGGTGGTCGGGTAGCGGTCGCCCTCCATGACGCGCGGGGCGTAGTACAGGTAGACCCACTGGTTCGTCTCGAAGTCGGGGTCGAGGGTGACTGTCTGCAGACCGTCCTCGGAGTTCGCGTAGACGTCGATGGTGTTGACGACGCGCGTCACCCCGGTGCCGGGGTCGGTGTGGCGGAGCACGCCGTTGCGGGCGGTGTGGAGCACCGTCCGGTCCGGCATGACGGCCATGTCGACCGGCTCGCCGGTCTCCTTGGTCAGGGTGATCTTCTCGTAGTTGGACCAGTCGAGCGCTGCCTCGGCGCCCGGCTCGGCGCTGTGGTCCACGCCGTCGTGGGCGAGTGCCGTGCCGGTCGGCATCGTCACCGCCAGGAGGCCCGCGACGCCGAGCGCCGCCAGACCCCGCTTCCTAGTGTTCACCGTGCATGTCCTCTCCGTCGGGGATGTGCCGGGCCCCCGGCGCCACGCCCGCCGGAGCATCAGCGGGGTGCCTCGTGGCGCCGGGGGTCTCGCGGTCAGGTCCTGGACGGCCCGGTGGCGGCGGTGCCAGCGCCGGTCCGGATGAGCGGAGGTCCCAGTCGGGTCGTCCTCGACCTGCGGCGAACCTACGACCTCTTTTGGTTACGGTCAAGCAAAAGATGGACACGGGCGGATGCCCTTCGTGGGACCGTTCTCACGGAACAATTCGGGCACGTCCCGTGTTCGGGCGATCGGCTCAGCCCGTCGGTGGCGCTCGGCGCACACGCTGTGCGCCTGTGGTCGGGTGCGGCGCGCGTCGGTGGTGCTCGGCGCACCCGCTGTGCGCCTGTGGTCGACGACGGTCGACCGCGTGGCCCGGGCCCCCGGGACGACGAACGCCCGCCGGCGGCTGCCGACGGGCGTCGAGGTGGGACGTGGAGCTGTGCGACCCCGACGGGACTTGAACCCGCGACCTCCGCCGTGACAGGGCGGCGCGCTAACCAACTGCGCTACGGGGCCTGGTTGTGGCCAACCCGGCCTGTGGTGCTGTGCCCCCAACGGGATTCGAACCCGTGCTACCGCCTTGAAAGGGCGGCGTCCTAGGCCGCTAGACGATAGGGGCGCGGGACGTCCCGTGTGGAGCGTGTGAAGCATATGGGCACAACCGCCCGGGCTCCAAACCGGCTGCGCGACGACCCCCGTCCGGGGGAAGAGCCGCGGTCCCGGCGGGGTTGGCGACGGCATGACGCAGCAGGCGGGACCGCAGGGCACGAGGACGTCCGTCGGGGTGACGGGTGCCACCGGCAGGGTCGGCGGCAGGGTGGCCCGGGCGCTGGTGGCCGCGGGTCACGACGTGCGCCTGCTCGTGCGCGACGCGTCCCGCGCACCACGGCTCGACGGCCCCGGCTCGGTCGACGTGGCCGTGTGCGAGTACCGCGACGGCGAGGCGTCGCGCCGGGCGCTGGACGGGCTGTCCGTCGTGCTCATGGTCAGCGGGGCGGAGTCGGAGGACCGGGTCGACGAGCACCGCGGCTTCGTCGACGCCGCCGCCGACGCCGGCGTCGGGCACCTCGTCTACACGTCGTTCGCGGGCGCCTCGCCGGAGTCCGTCTTCACCCTCGGTCGCGACCACTGGGCGACCGAGGAGCACGTGCGCGCCTCCGGGGTGGCGCACCACACGTTCCTCCGCGACAACCTCTACGCCGACTTCATGCCGCTGCTGGCCGGCGAGGACGGCGTCATCCGCGGCCCTGGCGGCGACGGGCGGCTCGCAGGGGTGGCGGTGGCCGACGTCGCCGACGTCGCGACCGCCGTGCTCCGCGACCCGGCCGCGCACCGGGACGCGACGTACGTGCTGACCGGCCCCGAGGCGTTCACGCTCGCCGAGGCGGCCGCGACGGTGTCGCGCGTCACCGGCCGCGACGTCCGCTACGAGGCGGAGACCCTCGAGCAGGCCTACGCCTCGCGCGCGTCGTACGGCGCGCCCGACTGGCAGGTCGAGGCGTGGGTGTCGACCTACACGGCCATCGCCGCGGGCGAGATGGCCGAGGTCACGGACCACGTCGAGCGGGTGACCGGCCGCCCGGCGCGCTCGCTCGACGAGGTGCTGCGGGAGCAGGCCTGACCGACGGGCCCCCCTGGGTCCGCGTGGGTCCGCCCGCCGGGGGCCGGCGTCAGGCCCAGCCCAGCTCGTGCAGACGGTCGTCGTCGATGCCGAAGTGGTGGGCGATCTCGTGCACGACCGTGACGAGCACCTCCTCGACGACCTCGTCGGGGGAGTCGCACATGGCGAGGAGCGGCTGCCGGTACACGAAGATCCGGTCCGGCAGCACGCCCGCGTACCAGCTGTCGCGCTCGGTGAGGGGGGTCCCCTCGTACAGCCCCAGCAGGTCCTGCGGCTCGTGGGGCGGCGGGTGCTCCTCCACGAGCACGACGACGTTGTCCATGAGCCGCGCGAGCTCGGCGGGCACCTCGTCGAGCGCCTCGGACACGGCCTGCTCGAACTCCTCGACGGTCATGTCGACGCTCACGCCGGTCGCCCCCCGGACGACCTGCGCCAGGGGGCCGGGCGTCCCTCGAGCCACCACTGCAGCCGCCGCGTCACCCACGGCAGCACGAGGTACGTCATCACCGGCACGAGGGCGACGGTGAGGACGAGGACGCGCAGCGCGAGCGGCCAGGAGCCGAGGAGCGGGTTGAGCAGCGCCTGCGCGAGCAGGTTGACGGGGAAGAACGCGAGCCAGATGACGCACGCCTGCTTCCAGCGCGGCGGCGCGACCGGCGAGGCGGGGGTCACCTCACGAGCGCGTGGCTCGTCGAACCAGCCCTCGATGCCGGTCCGGCGCTCGACCTGCTCCTCCTGCACCAGGCCGAGGGCGGACGCGAGCCACCACTGCCGCTCCCCGGAGGACTCCCAGCGGCCCAGGCACTCGGGGTCGGCGAAGCGGTAGAGCATGTGCCACACGTCGCCGTCGCCGGCCGGGCGGACGTGGCCCGCGCCGAGGAAGCCGGGGAACTGCGAGGCGAGCCGCTGGCCCGCCTGCACCCACGCGCCCATCTCGGCCTGCCGGCCGGGCAGGGCCCGCCGCGTGACGGTGACCGTGACGGACTCCTGCCCCGGCTCGCGGAGCCGGTCGGCCGGGGCCATCAGTAGCCGACCCGGCCCTCGTGCGCGGCCCACGCCCGGAACGGCGCGACGGCGTCGGTGAGCGGGGCCCGTGCGACCGGCGGCACCCACTGCTCGCGCGGACGGTCGAGCTGGTCGTAGAAGGCGAGGTCGTCGAAGCCGGCCGCCGCGGCGTCGTGCCGGGTGGCGGCGAACCACACCGCGTCGACCCGGGCCCACATGGCCGCGGTCAGGCACATGGGGCACGGCTCGCAGCTGGCGAGCAGCACGCACCCGGAGAGCTCGTGCGTGCCGAGCGCCGCCCCGGCTGCGCGCAGCGCCACGACCTCGGCGTGGGCGGTCGGGTCGTGCGACGCCGTCACGCGGTTGGTGCCCTCGGCCACGGTCGTCCACCCGTCGTCGACCGACCGCACGACCAGGGCCCCGAAGGGCCCGCCGTCGTCGGAGACGCTGTCGACGGCGAGGGCGACGGCACGGTCGAGCAGCGTGTGGAGCTGGGGGTCGGGCCCGGTCATGACGACGAGCGTAGGGAGGGGGCGTGCGGACGGTGCCCGCACGCCCCCTCCCCGGAGGGGTCCCCGTCGCTCAGCGGCAGTCGACCGGGGTGGCCGCGACCAGCTCGAAGCGCGCGCGCTCGTCGAGCAGGAGCGGGATGACGGTCTTGGCGGGCTGGGCCATGCTGACCGTCCAGCCGTCGGTGCCGTCGGTCACGGCGATGTCGTGCAGCGCGAGGGTGTCCGCCAGGTCGGCGTGCTGCTCGTCGGTGAGGACGTACGCGCACGGTGCCTCGACGACCTGCGTGGGCTCGGTGTTGTCCGCGCCGTCGAAGTACACGACGGCGTTGCCGGACAGCCCCTCGGCCACCGCCCGGCGCTCGGCGGCCCGGGTCTGGGCGACGAGCAGCGAGCCGTCGCGGGCGAGCATGTCGAGGGTGCCCTCGATGCCGAGCACCTGGGTGTCGACCCGTCGCAGGTTGTTGGCGACCGGGCCGACCCCGTCGAAGTCGTTGACGAGGGACTCCACGAGGAGGCCCGCCGTGTGGCGCAGGCCGGTCGCGTTGCGGAGGATGCGCTCGTCCTGGTCGCCCGCGACCTGCCGGACCGGCTCACCTGTCTCCGGGTCGTAGTAGATGCCGTACTCGCCCGTGGTGTAGCCGCCCTCGACGACCGCGACGTCGACGTAGTCGAGCACGAGGCTGCGGGCGAGGCCGTACACCTTGTCGTCGACGTTGAGGTTGCGCGGCCACAGGTGGATGAAGTCGCGGTTGTAGAAGGTCCGGTTCCCGCCGTACTCGTGCGCGTCGTGGAGGATCTCCGGGTCGAGGTCGCGGGTGAGCTCGGCGACGGCCCGCGCCTCCGCGCTCTCCAGGGCGATGTGGTCGCGGTTGATGTCGATGCCCTCGCTGTTGGCGCGGGTGTTGGCCGCGCGGCCGTCGGGGTTGACGGTCGGCACGAACAGGACGGTGCTGCGCTCGAGCATGCGCAGGTCGGCCGGGTCGTCGGAGAAGGCGAGGTCGCGCAGGCCCTGCAGGCAGCCCTCGCGGGCCGCGGGCTCGTTGCCGTGCTGCAGGCAGAGCACGAGGGCGCTGGCGCCGGAGGCGATCTCCTCCACCGACCGCTCCTCGCCGTCGGTCACCGTGACGAGGGTGAGGGGGCGGCCCTGCGCGGTCGTGGCGACCTGCTCCAGGCGCACGCGCTCGCTGCGGGCGGCGACCTCCTCGAGGAAGGCGTACTCCTCCTCCAGCGTCGTCCACGTGGCGCCGCCGCTGGCCTCGAAGCCGGTGAGCGGCAGGTCCTCGGCGACGGCGTCCGACGTCGAGGACCCGGCGCCGAGGCCGGGCGCGCGCTCCAGGGCGCGCTGCGGCGCCTGGTCCAGCGCCTGCTCGGCGGCGCTCGCGGCGCGGTCGGTGGCGCGGTCGAGGTCGTCGACGTCGAGGGGGTCGGCGGCGGTCGCGGGGGAGCCGGTGGCGGCGACGAGGCCGAGGGTCAGGGCGAGGCCGAGGCCTGCGGTGGCGGCGCGTGCGCGTCTCATGGCGCTCCTTCGGGAGGGGGATGACCTGACCCAGCCAAGTCGCGTCACAGCGAGGAGTCAAGACTTACCGGGCGGTAAGTATCGCGAGGGGGTATACCCAAAGGGGGTATGGGTGTGTATCCTGGACCGCGGCCGGAAGGAGCCCTTGATGAGCGTCGAGCAGACCACCCCCCGCACCGGGTCCACCGAGACCCACGAGCCGCCCGCGTACGTGCAGACCGGGGACAAGGTGAAGGTGCTCAACCGGCTGCGCCGCATCGAGGGCCAGGTCCGGGGGCTGCAGCGCATGGTCGAGCAGGACTCGTACTGCATCGACGTGCTCACCCAGGTCTCCGCGACCAGCGCCGCCCTGCGCGGCGTCGCCCTGGAGCTGCTCGACGAGCACCTGCACCACTGCGTGCGGCACGCCGTCGAGGACGGCAGCAGCGCCGAGGCGAGGCTCGCCGAGGCCTCCGCGGCCGTGGCGCGCCTCGTGCGCTCCTGACCGAGCCCGCCCGACCGCGCCCCGGACCCGGCGCGCGCACCCGACACCCCTGCAGGACCGAGAAGGAGACCCCCATGGCCGAGAGCACCACCACCCTCCAGGTCGCCGGCATGACGTGCGCCCACTGCGTCGGGGCCGTCACCGAGGAGCTGTCCAAGGTGCCCGGCGTCGTCGACGTCCGCGTCGACCTCGTGGAGGGCGGCACGAGCCCCGTGCAGGTCACGCACTCCGAACCCCTCGACGACTCCGCCGTCGCCTCCGCGGTCGACGAGGCGGGGTACGAGCTGGTGCGCTGATGAGCGCCCCCACCGCCCCCACCGCCCCCACCGCGCCCTCCGCCGCCGGGCCCGCGACCACCACCCCCGCGGCCGACCCCGTCGTCCTCGAGATCACGGGCATGACGTGCGCGTCGTGCGCCATGCGGATCGAGAAGAAGCTCAACCGCATGCCCGGCGTCGAGGCGAGCGTCAACTACGCGACCGAGAAGGCGACGGTCGTCCTCCCCGAGGGCACCGACGTCGCCGAGGCCATCGCGACGGTCGAGCGGACCGGCTACGGCGCGGCCGTGCCCGCGCCGCCCCCGAGCGCGACCGGCGACCCGGGTGACCCGGCGGCCGGTGGCGCCGCGCCGGACGACCCGCACGTGGCCGCGGTCCGGCAGCGGGCCCTCGTCAGCACCGCGCTCGCGCTGCCGACGCTGCTGCTGTCGATGGTCCCCGCCCTGCAGTTCGACCACTGGCAGTGGCTCGTCCTCACCCTGGCCGCGCCGGTCGTCGTGTGGGGGGCGTGGCCGTTCCACCGCGCCGCGGCCGTCAACGCCCGGCACGGGGCCGCGACCATGGACACCCTGGTCAGCATCGGCGTGCTCGCCGCCTTCGGGCAGTCGCTGTACGCGCTGTTCCTCGGCACGGCCGGCATGCCCGGCATGACGATGGAGCTGCGCCTCGTCGGCGAGCCCGGCGCCGGCACGCACGAGATCTACCTCGAGGTCGCCGCCGTCGTGACGGCGGCCGTCCTCGTCGGGCGCTGGCTGGAGGCGCGGGCCCGGTCGCGGTCCGGGGCCGCGCTGCGCGCGCTCATGGACCTCGGCGCGAAGGACGTCGCCGTCCTGCCCGACGGTCCCGGCACCACGCGCGAGGAGCGCCGGCCCGTCGAGCGGCTGGCGGTCGGCGACCACTTCGTCGTCCGCCCCGGCGAGACCGTCGCGACCGACGGCGTCGTCGTGACCGGCGAGAGCGCGGTCGACGAGTCGATGCTCACCGGCGAGCCGGTGCCCGTCGAGGTCTCCGCGGGGGCCGCCGTCACCGGCGCGACCGTCAACACCTCCGGCCGCCTCGTCGTCCGGGCCGCGCGCGTCGGGTCCGACACCCGCCTGTCGCAGATGGCGCGCCTCGTCGAGGCCGCGCAGTCGGGCAAGGCGGAGGTGCAGCGCCTCGCCGACCGCGTGTCCGGCGTGTTCGTGCCGGTCGTGCTCAGCGTCGCCGTCCTCACCCTGCTCGGCTGGTGGCTGCTCGCCGGGGAGCCGGCGATCGGCTTCACCGCCGCCGTCGCCGTGCTCGTCATCGCGTGCCCGTGCGCGCTCGGCCTCGCCACCCCGACCGCGCTGCTCGTCGGCACGGGCCGCGGCGCCCAGCTCGGGGTCCTCATCAAGGGCCCGGAGGTGCTGGAGTCCACCCGCCGCGTCGACACCGTCGTGCTCGACAAGACCGGCACGCTCACGAGCGGGCGGATGCGCCTGGTCGACGTGCTGCCCGCCGCCGGCGAGGACCGCGGGACCGTGCTGCGGCTCGCCGGTGCCCTGGAGAACGGCAGCGAGCACCCCATCGCCCGGGCCGTCGTGCAGGGCGCGGGCGGTGCCGACGTGCTGCCGGGCGTCGAGGGGTTCGCCTCCCGCCAGGGGCTCGGGGTCGCCGGGACGGTCGAGGGCCGGGCCGTCGCCGTCGGGCGGCCGCGCTGGCTCGCCGAGGAGTGGTCGCAGCACCTGGGCGACGACCTCCAGGCGGGGGCGCGCGCCGAGGCCGACGCCGGGCGGACCGTCGTGACCGTCGGCTGGGACGGCCGTGTCCGCGGCCTGCTCGTGGTCGCCGACACCGTCACCGCCACCGCCCGGGAGGCCGTCGACGGCCTGCGCGCGCTGGGCCTCGAGCCGCACCTGCTGACCGGCGACGGCCGTGCCGCGGCCCTCGCCGTGGCCGAGGAGGTCGGCATCGACCCCGCCCACGTCCGGGCGGAGGTCATGCCCGAGGACAAGCTCGCCGAGGTACGCCGGCTCCAGGGCGAGGGCCGGGTCGTCGCCATGGTCGGCGACGGCGTCAACGACGCGGCGGCGCTCGCCGCGGCCGACCTCGGCATCGCGGTCGGCGGCGGGACGGACGTCGCGATCGAGGCGAGCGACCTCACCCTCGTCCGTGAGGACCTGCGCGCGGCCGTCGACGCCGTCCGGCTGTCCCGCGCGACCCTGCGGACCATCAAGGGCAACCTGTTCTGGGCGTTCGCGTACAACACGGCCGGCATCCCGCTCGCGGTGGCGGGTCTGCTCAACCCGCTCCTCGCGGGCGTCGCGATGGCCGCGAGCAGCGTGTTCGTCGTGACGAACTCGCTGCGGCTGCGGCGCTTCCGCAGCGCCACCGGCGCCTGACCCGGCGTGCGCCCGCATTCCTGTCGACCTACGTGACGTACGTCGACAGGAATGTCGACCTACGTGGCGTACGTCGACAGGAATGTCGACCTACGTGACGTACGTCGACAGGAATGTCGACCTGTGGGGCGTACGTCGACAGGAATGTCGACCTACGTGACGTACGTCGACAGGAATGTCGACCTGTGGGGCGTACGTCGACAGGAATGTCGACCTACGTGACGTACGTCGACAGGAATGTCGACCTGTGGGGCGTACGTCGACAGGAATGTCGACCTACGTGACGTACGTCGACAGGAATGTCGACCTGTGGGGCGTACGTCGACAGGAATGTCGACACACGTGACGTACGTCGACAGGAACGCAGACGTGCGCGGGCACCTGGCGGGCGCGGGTTCGGCGGACGGGTCGGGGCGGCGTAGGGTGGCAGGCACGACAGGGGAGCGCCGTCGGGCGCTGAGAGTGCGGGACACCGCAGACCCTCGAACCTGATCCGGTTAGCACCGGCGAAGGGAGTCGAGCCTCGACCCGTCGGCGGCAGCAGGCCGTCGGCAGGTCCCCCTCCTGGACACCTGGGAGGACCCGAATGCCCGTCACGAACGACACGACCGACACGACCGACCACGGCACCCGCGCCGCGACCGGCACCCGCCGGCCCGTCCCCACGGCGAAGGTGGTGGTCGGGCTCGTCGCCGCGGTCCTCGCCGGCGTCGCCGTCCAGCTCGTCGGGCTGCCGTCCGGCCCGACCCTCTTCGGCACGGACCTCGCCGACCTCACCACGCCCGTCGCCCTGTTCGTCGCCCTGCTGCTCGGCAGCGCCGTCGGCGTCGCGGGCGCCCGCGCGCCCTGGCGCGTCGTCGACATCGTCGTCGCGAGCGTCCTCGGCGTCGCAGGCGGCCTGCTCTTCGCCGTGTGGAACGCCTTCGCCTACCCCGTCGTGTCCGCGACGGTCGTGCCGCCGGTGTCCGCCTGGTACGTGGGCGTCTGGCTGCTGCCCGGCGTGCTCGGTGGCCTCGTCATCCGCAAGCCCGGCGCCGCCGTCTACACCGAGCTCGTCGCCGCGGTGCTCAGCGCGCTCATCGGCAGCTCGTGGGGGTTCAGCGTCGTCTGGTACGGCCTGCTGCAGGGCCTCGGCGCCGAGCTCGTGCTCGCGGTGTTCCTCTACCGCTGGTTCCGGCTGCCGGTCGCGCTGCTCGCCGGGGCGGGGGCCGGCCTCGTCGTCGGCCTGCTCGACACCTTCGTGTACTACCCGGAGCTGACCGTCCCGGTGCAGCTCGCCTACATCGGCCTGTCGATCGTGTCCGGGGTCGTCGTCGCGGGCCTGGGCGCGTGGGCGCTCACCCGCGCGCTCGCCCGGACCGGCGCGCTCGCCCCGCTGCGGTCGGGCCGGGACGCCGAGCGCGTGTGACGGACGGGCCCGAGGTCCCGGACGCCGCCCCCGCCGCCGGCGTCGCCGTCACCGCCCGCGGCTGGGGTTGGCGGCACGCCGGGCGCCGGGCGTGGGCCGTGCGAGGCCTCGACCTGCACGTGCCCGCCGGCCAGCGGGTGCTGCTGCTCGGCCCGTCCGGCGCGGGCAAGTCGACCGTGCTCGCGGGCGCCGCCGGGCTGCTCGACCCCGGCGACGGCGAGCGGGACGGCAGCGGCGACGAGGTGGGTGAGCTCCTCCTCGACGGCGTCCCCGCGCGCCGGGCACGCGTCGAGGGGGTCCGCGCCGGACGGGCCCGCTCGGGCCTGCTCCTGCAGGACCCGGTCGCGCAGACCGTCCTCGCCCGCTGCGGCGACGACGTCGCCTTCGGCCTGGAGAACCACTCGGTGCCGCCCGCGGAGATCTGGCCGCGGGTCGACGCGGCCACGGCCGCGGTCGGCTTCCCCTACGACCGCGCCCACAGCACCGCACGGCTGTCCGGCGGCGAGCGGCAGCGCCTCGCGCTCGCGGGCGTCGTCGCGCTGCGGCCGGGCCTGCTCCTGCTCGACGAGCCGACGGCCATGCTCGACCCCGCCGGCGCCGACCTCGTCCGCGCCCGCGTCGCCGACCTGCTGCGCTCCGGAGCCGGCACCGCGCTGCTCGTGGAGCACCGCGTCGGGCCGTGGCTGCCCCTCGTCGACCGCGTCGTCGTGCTCGAGCCGGGCGGCGGCGTCCGCGCCGACGGCAGCCCGGCGCAGGTCCTCGAGGAGCACGGCGAGCGCCTCGCGGCCGAGGGCGTGTGGGCCCCGGCCCACCCGCCGGCGCGACCCACCCGCCGCGCGGTCCCGCGACCGGCGGCCGACGTGCTGCTGCGGGCGCGGGGCCTCGCCGTCCGGCGCCCGGGCGCCGTCGCGCCCGCCGTCAGCGGCGTCGACCTCGACGTGCGCGTCGGCCGGGCCACCGCCGTGGTCGGCGCCAACGGCGCCGGCAAGTCGACCCTGGCCCTCGCGCTCGCCGGGCTGCTGGCCCCCGACGGCGGGGAGCTCGTCGCGCTCCCTCCGCTGGCCGGCGGTGCCGGTCCGGCGCCCCACCGCTGGCGGCCCCGGGAGCTCGCCGCGCGCATCGGCACGGTGTTCCAGGAGCCGCAGCACCAGCTGGTCGCCGCGACCGTGGCCGACGAGCTCGCGGTCGGCCCCCGCGCGCTCGGGCTGCCCGAGGCGGAGACGGCCGACCGGGTGGCCGAGCTGCTCGAGCGGCTGCGGCTGGGACACCTCGCCAGGGCCAACCCCTTCACGCTGTCCGGCGGCGAGCAGCGCCGGCTGTCCGTGGCGACCGTGCTCGCGACCCGGCCCCGCCTCCTCGTGCTCGACGAGCCGACGTTCGGCCAGGACGCGCGCACGTGGGCGCAGCTCGTCGCGCTGCTCGCGGAGCTGCTCGACGACGGGACGGCCGTCGTGGCGGTCACGCACGACGAGGCCTTCGTCGACGCGCTCGCCGACGACGTCCTCGCGCTCGGTCCGCCGCGGGACGTGGCCGAGTGAGCCTGCCGACCGACGTGCTCGCGGGCCCCGTCGGCGTCGACACGGGTGCGCCGCTCGCCCGGGCCAACCCCGTCGCCAAGCTCGCCGTCGCGGCCGTGCTCGGTCTCGCGCTCGTCCTCACCACCGACCTCGTGACGGTCGCGGTCGCGCTCGCCGGCGTCCTGCTCGCCCTGCCCTTCGCCGGCCTCGGTCCCCGGGCGCTGTGGCGGCGGGGCTGGGTGGTCGTCGTCGCGGCCGTGCCGTCGGGGGTGTTCACCGCCCTGCTCGGGGTCGACTCCGGCGACGTGGTGTGGGCGTGGTCGGTGGGCGGCGCGACGCTGCTCGACGTCACGACGGGCTCGCTGCAGTCCGGGCTCGCCATCGCGCTGCGGATCCTCGCGATCGGCCTGCCGGGCGTCGTGCTGCTCGCCACGACCGACCCCACCGACCTCGCGGACTCCCTCGCCCAGGACCTGCACCTGCCGCACCGCTTCGTGCTCGCGGGCCTCGCGGGCATGCGGCTGTTCGGGGTGCTCGCCGAGGAGTGGCAGGTCCTCACGCAGGCCCGCCGCGCCCGCGGGCTCGGCGGCGGGGGCCGCTGGAGCCGGCTGCGCACCCTCGGCGGGCAGCTGTTCGCGCTGCTCGTGCTCGCCGTCCGGCGGGCGACGGTCCTGTCGACGGCCATGGAGGCGCGCGGGTTCGGGGCGGTGCGTGAGCGGACCTGGGCGCGCCGGAGCCGCTTCACCGCCCGGGACTGGGCGGTCGTGCTCGGCGGCGTCGCGCTCGCGGTCCTCGCGACGACCGTCGGCGTCCTCGCCGGCACGTGGCGGCTCGCGCTGGTGGGGTGAGCCGACGCCCGCGCTGGCAGGATCGCCCACGTGAGCGACGTCAGCACCCGCCGTCTCGGCGACCGTCAGGTGTTCCCCGTGGGTCTCGGCGCGATGCCCCTGTCGTCCGCCGACCTGGTCCAGGACCGGGACCGGGCGGTGGCGACCGTGCACGCGGCGCTGGACGCCGGGGTCACGCACGTCGACACCGCGCTCATCTACGCACCGTCACCCGACCAGGCCGGGCACAACGAGGCCCTCGTCGCCGAGGCGCTGCGGACCTGGGGCGGTGACGCCTCCCAGGTGCTGGTGGCGAGCAAGGCGGGACTGCGGGCCGGTCCCGACGGCGTCGTGCGCGACGCGAGCCGCGACGGCCTGCGCCGCATGTGCGAGCAGAGCCTGGCCGCGCTCGGGCGCGACCAGGTCGACGTGTACTACCTGCACCGGCACGACCCCGCGCTGCCCTACGCGGAGCAGGTCGCGAACCTGCTCGCGCTGCGCGACGCGGGGCTCGTGCGGCAGGTGGCGGTGTCCAACGTGACCCCCGAGATGCTCGAGGTCGCCCTCGACGTGGCCGGCGGGCCCGACGACGGCGGCGTCGTGGCGGTGCAGAACGAGTTCTCGCCCCGCTTCCGCCGCGACCCCGGGGTCATGACGACGTGCGAGGAGCGCGGCATCGCCTTCGTGCCGTGGTCGCCGTTCGGCGGGGCGTCGCAGGCGGCCGAGGTGGGGTCGCGCTACGCGCCGTTCGCCGAGGTCGCCGAGGCCCACGGCGTGAGCGCGCACCAGGTCGCGCTCGCGTGGCTGCGCGCGCTGTCCCCTGCCGTCGTGCCCATCCCCGGCAGCTCGCGACCGGCGACGATCGAGGACTCCGTCGGCGCGGCGCGGCTCGCGCTCACCCCCGAGGACGTCGAGCGCCTCAGCGCGACCCGGCCCGAGGGCTCGTCGCAGTTCCCGGACGACGAGCCCGCGCCGCCGCTGCGCTGACGACCGGGCTGCCGCGCCGCAGCGGCCGCGGGGCCGGGAGCGTGTCCCGCACGACCTGCGTCCCGGCGAGCAGGTCGCCGAGGCGCCGACGGTCCTCGCGCGCGAGCACGAGCGGGGCCCCGACCACGAGGTCGGCGGGGACGACCAGGGCGCGCACGGTGCACGCGGCCAGGCCCGCCGGCCGGCCGCGGCGGTCGACCACGCGCAGGCCGGCCCACCGCATGCCGGGTGTCCGCCCGCCGTCCCGCGCCGGCCACACCACGACGACGGCGAGGAGCACGACGACGCTGGCCGTCGTGCACGCGAGCAGGGTGAGCGCCGTGCCGGAGCCCGTGGTGACGGCGGCCACGAGGCCGAGCAGCCACGGCACCGAGAGCAGCAGGAGCAGCACGAGCACGTCGACCACGCCCTGCAGCACGCGCTCGACGAGCCCGACCGGTCGCAGCACGGCGTGACGCAGCCCCGACGCCGACCCCAGCGGGTCGCTGCCCGGGGCCACGGGGACGTCGCCCGGGACGGTGCCGCTCGCTCTCACCCTGCGACGGTAGGAGCGGACGGGGCGCCGGCACGGGCCTTCGCCCCGACCCTGTCCGAACGGGGGAGCCCGGTTCGTCCGAGGCGTCCGGTCGGCCGGGAACGTGGTTCACCGGCGGCGCAGCGGGTACTCCTCCTGCGACCGCCTCGACCTGCGGGACGGCGACGACGAGGGAGGCACCGTGTCCGACTCCGACAAGACCGAGAACCAGATCGACAAGATGGGCGGCCAGGCCAAGGAGGGCCTCGGCAAGGTCACCGACGACGAGTCGATGGAGCGCGAGGGCCAGAAGGACCAGTCGAAGGCCGACCTCAAGCAGGCCGGCGAGAAGGTGAAGGACGCCTTCCGCTGACGTTCCTGCCCCACCCGCACCACCCGAGCCACCCGCCCGTACGCCCGTACGCCCGTACGCCTGTACGGCCGTACGACGCCGAGAGGGCCGGATGTCCACGTCCCCGACGCGGGGACGTGCGCATCCGGCCCTCTCGGCGTGGCCGGTGGATCGGGACGCGCGTCAGAAGTTGCCGCGGCGCTCCTGCTCGCGCTCGATGGCCTCGAACAGCGCCTGGAAGTTGCCCTTGCCGAAGCCGAGCGAGCCGTGCCGCTCGATGATCTCGAAGAACACGGTGGGCCGGTCGCCGACGGGCTTGGTGAAGATCTGCAGCAGGTACCCGTCCTCGTCGCGGTCGACGAGGATGCCGCGGCGCTGCAGCTCCTCGACCGGCACCCGGACCTCGCCGATGCGCGCCCGCAGCTCCGGGTCGGTGTAGTACGACTCCGGCGTGTCGAGGAACTGCACGCCCGCGGCGCGCAGCCGGTCGACGGCGGCGAGGATGTCGTCGGTGGCCAGTGCGAGGTGCTGCGCGCCCGGGCCGCGGTAGAAGTCGAGGTACTCGTCGATCTGGCTCCGCTTCTTGCCCACCGCGGGCTCGTTGAGCGGGAACTTCACGCGGTGGTCGCCGGAGGCCACGACCTTGCTCATGAGCGCGGAGTACTCCGTCGCGATGTCGTCGCCGATGAACTCCGCCATGTTCGTGAAGCCGAGGATGCGGTTGTAGAAGTCGACCCACTCGTCCATGCGGCCCAGCTCGACGTTGCCGACCACGTGGTCGAGCGCCTGGAACACCTGCGGCCCGGGCTCCGCGACGGTGCCGACCGCGCTGCTGCGGGACTCGTAGCCGGGCAGGTAGGCGCCGGTGTAGCGGGACCGGTCGACGAGGGTGTGCACGGTGTCGCCGTACGCACCGATGGTGGCGAGGCGGACCGTACCGTGCTCGTCGGTCAGGTCGTGCGGCTCGGTGACGACGCGGGCGCCCTGGGCGCGGGCGTGGGTCACGCAGCGGTCGACGTCCGGCACCTCCAGCGCGATGTCCATGACGCCGTCGCCGTGCGCGCGGTGGTGGTCGGCGACGACGCTGTCGGGGTCGACGGCGCCCTTGAGCACGAAGCGGACCGCGCCCGTCGTGAGGACGTAGGCGTGGTGGTCGCGGTTGCCCGTCGTGGGGCCGGAGTACGCGACCAGCTCCATGCCGAAGACGTGCTGGTAGAACAGCGCCGCCTGCGTCGCGTTGCCGCACGCCCACACCACGGCGTCCCAGCCGCTCACGGGGAACGGGTCGCTCGTCGCGTCGTACTCCACGAGGCCGACGAGCTGCGCGAGGGTGTCGGCGTCGAGGTGCGCGAGGCGCTCGGCGTCGGTGAGGGTCTGCTCGAGGGTCATGACGTCTCCTCCGTCGGCTGCGGGCGGCCCGTGCCGCCCGTCTCGTCCACGGCCATGACAGCGTCGCGCGAGCCAGGTGGGCAACCTGTCAGCCCGAGGTGGTCAGCAGGCCCAGGACGGGTCAGACGAGGAGCCACGACCTGTGCACTCCGGCTAGGTTGGGCGCGTGGACCTCGACGGGCTCGACCTCGCCCTGCTCGAGTCGCTGCGGGAGCAGCCGCGCGCAGGGGCCCTCGAGCTGTCGAGGACCCTCGGGGTGGCGCGCGCCACCGTGCAGGCGCGGCTGCGCCGGCTGGAGGACGGTGGCGTCGTGCGCGGCTACGGCCCGGAGGTCGACCTCGCCGCGGCCGGCTTCGGGGTGCGCGCCTTCGTCACCCTCGAGATCGCCCAGGGCGGTCTCACCGAGGCCGCTCGCGACCTCGCGGCGGTCCCGGGGGTCGTGGAGGCCCATGCCGTCACCGGCGTGGGCGACGTCATGTGCACGGTCGCGGCGGCCTCCCACGAGCAGCTGCAGGAGACGCTGCTGGCCATCAGCCGCTCGTCCGTCGTCGTGCGCTCGACGAGCGTCGTGGCGCTGTCGACGGTGGTGGCGCCGCGCGTGCTGCCGCTGCTGCGCTCCGTGGAGCGGCCGTGGCCGTCCCGGGCGAACCCGGCACGCGGGTGAGCCCGGAGCGTGGTGCCCGGCCGGCTCGTCCCGCCCGACCGGCGCAGGCCCCCGCCCCGGCTATGGACCCGCGGGCCGATCGGCAGCACCATCTCCGTGTGGGCGTCCTCGGGTGGCGGGTGAGCGCGCGGTGAGGCTCTACCTCGACTCCGCGATGGTCGGTGACGTGGCGCCCCTGCTCCGGACGGGCGCGTTCGCCGGGGTCACGACGACCCCCGGCTCCCTGGCCAGGGTCGGCGTCCTCCGCGACGACGTGCCGTTGCTGGTCGCCGACCTCGTCGCGGCCGGCGCGCCCGAGGTGGTCGTCGAGGCGCGGGGCCGCGAGCCAGAGACGCTCCTGCGGGACGCGCGGCGCCTCACCACCGTCCACCCCGTCGTCACGGTCGCGCTCCCCGCCACGCGGCCGGGGCTCGCGGCCGCGACGGCGCTCGTGGCCGAGGGGCGCACCGTGCTCGTCAGCGGCGTCGTCCGTCCCGGTCAGCTGCTCGCCGCGCTCGGGACGGGCTGCCGGTGGGTGGCGCCCCACGTCGCGTCCGGTGCCGGACTCGGCGGCGGGACCGGCCCGGGCGCCCGGCCGGCCGACGGCGGGGCGCACCTGCGCGCGGACGCGCTCGCCGACGCCCTGTGCATGCAGGACGTCCTCGCCGCGTCCGGGGCGCGCGAGCGCACCGCGCTGCTCGCGACCGGGGTGCTCGACGAGGACGCGCTCGTGCGGCTCGCCGTCGCCGGGGTGGCGGCCGCGACGCTCGCGCCGGAGCTCGCCGGGTCGCTGCTCGACGACGAGGCGACGGGCACGGGGGCCGAGGACCCGCAGCCGGCCGGCCCGTGACCACCCGCGCAGGGCCCCGCCCGTCGGGACCAACGTCCCGACGCGGCGAGCCGGTCCGGCAGGAGGCTGGACGTGCGCGA
Organism: Aquipuribacter sp. SD81; assembly: GCF_037153975.1. Classification (NCBI taxonomy): domain Bacteria; kingdom Bacillati; phylum Actinomycetota; class Actinomycetes; order Micrococcales; family Intrasporangiaceae; genus Aquipuribacter; species Aquipuribacter sp. SD81. The sequence goes on along the minus strand of NZ_JBBAYJ010000010.1, from coordinate 58,375 downwards.
CCACCGCGGTCGACGCGCACAGGGAGGTGGTCCTCGTGACGGTCGGCAGCCAGCAGGCACCCCGCGCCGGTCTCGCCCTCGCCCCCGTCGTGGTCGGGGTCGACGGCTCGCAGGAGTCGTACCGGGCCGTCGACTGGGCCGTGGCGCACGCCCGCGGCACCGGGCGCGACCTGCGTCTCGTGCACGCCTACGGCGGCGGGTCGAGCGCGCTGCGCATCGAGCTGGCCGCGCAGGGCGCCGACGTGGGGGCGGCGTCCGCCGCGCAGGCGGTCCTCGACACCGCGGTCGGCTACGTCGAGGGTCTGCTGGGGGCGGACAGCGGCATCTCGGTCGAGGGCCGGCTGCACCTGGGTGCGGCGGCGGGTGCGCTGCGCGAGGAGTCGCGCCGGGCCTCGCTCGTCGTGGTCGGCTCCCGCGACCACGGCGGGCTCACGGGCCTGCTGCTGGGCTCCGTCGGCGTGCCCGTCAGCGCGCACGCCTCGTGTCCCGTCGTGGTCGTGCGCGGCGCCGAGCACCGGGACCCGGGGCCGGACGCCCCGGTCGTGGTCGGCGTCGACGGCTCCGGCGAGGCGAGCGCGGCGGTCGGCTTCGCCTTCGCGGAGGCGCACCGCCACGGCTGCCCGCTCCACGCCGTCCTCGCCTGGGACGAGCTGTGGATCGGGGCCCCGGAGCTCGCCGACCCCGTGCCGACCGGGCCCGTCCTGCAGGAGGCGGCGGTGCGCATGGTGTCGGAGACGCTCGCCGGCTGGGCCGAGGCCTACCCGGACGTCGCCGTCACGCGCGTGGTGGAACGGGGCCGGCCGGCCCCGGTGCTGCTGCGCGAGGCCGCGGGGGCGCGGCTGGTCGTCGTCGGCTCGCGCGGGCGCGGCGGCTTCGGCGGGCTCCTGCTCGGCTCGACGAGCCAGACCCTGCTGCACCGCAGCCCCGTCGCCGTCGCCGTCGTCCGGCGCACCTGAGCGTCCCCGCGCCGGTCGTGGGACCCCCGGCACGTCCGCCGCGCGGCGGAGCGCCGCGCGGTCCCACGACCGCGCGGGGTCAGCGGCCGACGAAGCCGGTCGCGTCGCCGGCGCTGCGGGCCCGCGCGAGGCAGTACACCCCGAACAGCGCGAAGCCGATGCCGATCGCGCCGACGAGGTACGGCCCGAAGGGCATGCCGAGCAGCGTCTGCAGGCCCTCGTCCAGACCACCCGCCTCCTCGCTGCTCGATCGCAGCGCCGCGAGGAGGAACAGCACGCCGATCGTCCCGTAGGCGACGCCCTTCGCCGGGTAGCCGATGCGGCCGCTGTAGTCGACGACCTGGCGCGCACGGTGCGACAGGTCGAGGGTCTCCACGTCCTGCATGTACTTGCGCGTGACGCCCTTGTACACGTGGTAGCCCGCGACGACGAGGACGCCGACGCCCACGAGCCCCACGAGCACCTGCCCGAACGGCAGCGCCAGCAGCCGCGCCGTCAGGGTCTCCTCCGACGACCCGCCGCCCGAGCCGCCGCCCGAGCCGCCACCGATCGCGATCGAGAAGGCGGCGACCGCGACGATGCCGTAGCCCACGGCCCGCCCGGCGGCCTTGAGCCGGTCCTTCGTGCCCGCGTCGTCGGGGTCCAGCACCGCCTCGAGGAGCTGCCAGAGCACGAGGAGGGCGAGGCCGATGGCGATGAGCCAGATGACGACGAGGCCGAACGGCTGCTGCGCGAGGCTGCGCAGCGCGCCGCTCGTGGAGGTGTCGCCGCCGCCGCGGAAGGCGAGGTTGAAGGCGAGGACGCCGAGGGCGATGTGGAAGACGCCGTAGACGACGTAGCCGTAGCGGCCCACGCGCTGGAGGGTGTCGACCTCGTCGGAGTCCTTGACGTCCTCCGCGGTGTCCCGCAGGTCGTCGGCGGCGTCGCGCGAGCGACGGGAGGTGGGGGTCATGGCCCGCGACGGTACGCCGCTGACGCGCTCGCGCCAGCGGACGCGAGCCCGCCGCGCCCGCCGCCGCGCCCGCCGTGTCGCCGGAGGACCTCGTTCAGGCCAGGGACTGGACGAGCACGTGCCGGCTCGGCGGCTCGTCGAGGCGCACGGGGTAGCCGCCGGGGGCGGCCACGAGGTGCGCGCCGTCCTCGGGGGTCACGTCGATCTCGGCGCCGGCCACGACGCCCGCCCGGACGAGGGCGACCAGCAGCGCTCGGGGGCTCTGCGCGGGCTCGCCGAGCCGCACGAGGCGGAAGCGGCCCGGGCTCGTCACGCTGCTGAGCGGGAGCTGCCCGTCGGCCGGGCCGAGCGGGTGCGTGCCGTCCGCGGCCGTCGGGATGGGGTTGCCGAACGGCGACGTGCTCGGGTCCCCCAGCAGGTCGACGAGCCGCTCCTCGACGCGGTCGGACACGACGTGCTCCCAGCGGCACGCCTCCTCGTGGGCGTGGTCGAGCTCCAGGCCGATCACGTCGACGAGCAGCCGCTCGACGAGGCGGTGCTTGCGCAGCACGGCGGTGGCGATGCGGCGGCCCTCCTCGGTGAGCTGCAGCCGCCGGTCGTCGGTGAGGTCCACGAGCCCGTCGCGGTGCATACGGGCGACCGTCTGGGACACCGTCGGCCCGGAGTGCCCGAGCGCCTCGACGATGCGCGCCCGCATGGGGACGACGCCGTCCTCCTCCATCTCGAGCACGACCCGCAGGTACATCTCCGTGGTGTCGATGAGGTCGTGGCTCACGGCCTCATTCTGCCGTGCCGGGGCGGTCCGCATCGTCGTGCCTTCCGGTGGGGGTCTCCGGTGGCCCGGACGGTCGGCCGGGACGGGCCTGACGCGCCTGAGCCCCCTCGTATTAGGTTAGCCTCACCAATAACGGCACGGCAGCGCCCCGATATTCCCGGGAGGTGGGTATGGCGACGGCGTCGACGGTACAGGCGCGCGACGGCGCGCCCTCGCCGCCGACCCGTCCCGCGGCACGACGCAGTGCCCTCGCCTCGGCGCCGTCCCGCCTCGTCGGGCTCCTCCTCGCCGTCGCCGGCCTCGGCCTGCTGTGCCTGCTGAGCCTCGCCGTGGGGTCCAGGCCCGTCGCCCTCCCGGACGTCGTCGCCGCGCTCACGGCCTTCGACCCGGGGCAGGAGGACCACGTCGTCGTCGTGTCGCTGCGCGTGCCGAGGACCCTCGTCGCGCTGCTCGTCGGCCTCGGTCTCGGGCTCGCCGGTGCCGTCATGCAGGGGCTGACCCGCAACCCGCTCGCCGACCCCGGGATCCTCGGGGTGTCCGCCGGGGCGGCGCTCGCCGTCGTCGTCGGCATCACCGTGGGCGTCTCGACCCTCGGCGCGCAGGTGTGGCTCGCCCTCGCCGGCGCCGCGGTGGCCTCCGCCGTGGTGTACGCACTCGGCTCGACCGGCCGCAGCGGCGCGACCCCCGTCGCGCTCGCCCTCGCCGGCGCCGCCGTGACGGCGTTCCTCGTGTCGGTGACGACGACGCTCCTGCTGCTCGACAGCGCGACGCTCGACCAGTACCGCTTCTGGGCGGTCGGGCACGTGGCCGGTCGCGACCTGTCGGTCGCGGCGCAGGTCGCCCCGTTCCTCGCGGTCGGCGCGGTGCTCGCGCTCGCGTCGGGGCGGGCGCTCAACGCCCTCGCCCTCGGCGACGACGTCGCCCGGTCCCTCGGCGCGCGCGTCGGCCTCACCCGGGTCGCGGCCGCGCTCTCGGTCGTGCTGCTCGTCGGTGCCGCCACCGCCGCCGCCGGGCCGATCGCCTTCGTCGGGCTCACCGTCCCCCACGTCGCCCGCGCGCTCACCGGGCCCGACCACCGCTGGGTGCTCGCGTACTCGGCCGTGCTCGCGCCGGTGCTGCTGCTGGCCGCCGACGTGCTGGGGCGCGTCGTGGCCCGCCCGGGCGAGCTGCAGGTCGGCATCGTCACCGCCGTCGTCGGCGCGCCCGTGTTCATCGCCCTCGTCCGCCGTCGCACGCTGGCCCAGGTCTGAGGGGCCCGACGTGACGACCACCACCTCGACCACCACCACCGCCACGACCTCTCGCCACGCCTCCGTCCGGACGGCGCCGGCGGTCGCGCCGGGGACCGGGCCGACGAGCCCGTCGACCACGACGCCGGGCCCCGAGCAGCTCGCGGCCGTCGTGGCCGCCGTGCGGCGGGGCCGGACCACGGGCCGCGCCCGTGCGGTCGTGGTGGGGCTGCTGCTGCTGCTCGGCTGCGTCGTCACCTTCGCGGCGTCCCTGGTCGTCGGCGAGTTCGCCCTCCCGCTGCGCGAGGTCGCCCTCGCGCTCGTGGGGCGCGGCGGGGACGACGCCGCCTTCGTCGTCGGCACGCTGCGCCTGCCGCGGGCGGTGACGGCGGTCCTCGTGGGCGCGGCCTTCGGGCTCGGCGGCATCGTCTTCCAGAGCCTCGCGCGCAACCCGCTCGCGAGCCCCGACGTCATCGGCGTCAGCGCGGGGTCCACGGTGGCCGCCGTCGGCGTCCTCGTCGCGGGCACCGCCTTCGGGGTGCAGGTCGACCAGGCGCTCCTCACCCCCGCGGCCTTCGTGGGCGGCCTGCTCGCCACGACCGCCATCTACCTGCTCGCGTGGCGGCGGGGGCTGTCCGCGTACCGCCTGGTGCTCGTCGGCATCGCCGTCGCGGCCATGCTCAACGCCGTCACGAGCTACCTGCTGACGCGGGCGGAGATCACCGACGCGCAGCGGGCGTTCGTGTGGCTGACGGGCTCGGTCAACGGCCGCGGCTGGGACGACGTCCGCGTCATGGCGCTCGCCCTGGTGGTGCTCGTGCCCCTGCTGCTCGTGCTCGCCTCCCCGCTGCGGACGCTGCAGCTGGGCGACGACACCGCGCGCGGTGTCGGCGTGCGGGTCGAGCCGTCGAGGGCCGCGCTCGTCGTCGTGGCCCTCGGCTGCGTGTCGGTCGCGACGGCCGTGGCGGGACCCGTCGCCTTCGTCGCCTTCGTGGCCGGCCCGGTCGCGCGCCGCCTGGTCGGGACGCCCCTCACGGTTGTCCCCGCCGCCCTCACCGGCGCCCTGCTCGTCCTGCTGTCGGACCTCGTGGCGCGCACGGCCCTCGCGCCCACGGAGCTGCCCGTCGGCATCGTCACCGGCCTGGTGGGCGCCCCGTACCTGCTGTGGCTCCTCACCCGCGCCAACCGACTCGGAAGGACCGGCTGAATGAGCATCCTCCACGCCGTCGCACCCGACGCCGCGGCCTCCGGCGCCTTCCGTGCCGCGACCGTCCCCGCGGCGCCGGCGGCGGCCGCGCCCCCGGCGGTGCCCGTCGACGCGCGGCTCGCCGCCGAGGGGCTCTCCCTCGGCTACGACGGCCGGCGCGTGGTCGAGCGCCTCGACGTGCGGGTCCCCACCGGGCGCGTGACGTGCGTCGTCGGCGCCAACGCGTGCGGCAAGTCCACCCTCCTGCGCGGCCTCGCGCGCCTGCTGCCGCCCGAGACCGGTCGGGTGGTGCTCGACGGCGGGGACATCGCGCGGATGCCGACCCGCGAGGTGGCGCGCCGCCTCGGCATCCTGCCCCAGCAGCCCGTCGCGCCCGACGGCATCGGCGTCGCCGACCTCGTGGCCCGCGGCCGCTTCCCACACCGCTCGTGGGCCCGGCCGTGGGGTCGCGACGACGACGCCGCCGTCGCGCGCGCGCTGCTCGCCACCGGCACCGCCGACCTCGTCGACCGGCACGTCGACGAGCTGTCCGGCGGCCAGCGCCAGCGGGTGTGGATCGCCATGGCCCTCGCGCAGGACACCGACCTCATGCTGCTCGACGAGCCGACGACGTTCCTCGACCTCGCCCACCAGGTGGAGGTGCTCGACCTGCTCGCCGAGCTGAACGAGACCCGGGGCCGCACCGTCGTGCTCGTCCTGCACGACCTCAACCAGGCCGCGCGCTACAGCCACCACCTCGTCGCGATGAAGGACGGTCGCGTCGTCGCGGAGGGAGCGCCCGCCGACGTCGTCACCGAGGAGCTCGTCGCCGACGTGTTCGGCCTGCGGGCGCGCGTCGTGCCCGACCCCGTCACGGGCACGCCGATGGTCGTGCCGCTCGGGCGGCGCGGCGGACGGGTGCTCGCGCCCGAGGTCGGTGCGCCCGCCCCGGAGCCGGCCGGGCCGCACGGCGGCGCGGAGGTCGCGCCGTGACCCTCGCGCCCGAGCGGCCCGAGCCGCCCCTGCTGCAGGCGCCGACCCCGACGGCGTGGCTCGCCGAGCACCTGCACGCCCACCTCGCGCGCCACGACGGCCCGGGCGCCGCGTCGCACCGCTGGACCTCCTACGGCGCCCTGCTCGACGGCGGCCTGGCGCGGCTGCACCGCACCGTGCACGCCCGCGAGGGCGGCACGGCGCAGATGGTCGCCAAGTGGGTGGTGACGTGGACGGCCGGGCGGGTCGCCGACGTCGTCGGCTTCGTCCTCGCCGCGGGCGGCGCGGGGCTGCTCGCCGACACCGTGGGGGAGGCCGGTGACGGCCTGCGCTGGCGGCAGGACCCGGACGGCTGGGCCGACCGGCTCGACGTGCGCGGCGCCACGCTGCTCGTCACGCCCGGGCACCCGTGGGCGCGGCTGGCGGGCCTGCCCGTGCCGCCCGGCCAGCACCGGGTCGAGCTCGTGCGCGACGAGGACGAGCTCGTCACCCGGACCGTCGACTCCCTCGTGCGCGCCGTCCGCCCGCTCGTCGACGCCGCGCGCGGCCTCGCGCGGGTCGGCGCCCGCGCCCTGTGGGCCGAGGTGGCCGACGAGGTCGGCATGGCCACGCTCTACCAGCCCCACCTGCCGGTGCGCGACGAGGTGGTGCACCGGCTGCAGGCGGCGCTGCAGGCGCCCGGCGCGCCGTGGCGGGTGAGCCCGCACGTGCGCACGGTGTCGACGCCGTGGGGCCGGGCCTACCTGGGCCAGAAGGGCGGCTGCTGCCTCGCCTACCAGCGCCCGGAGCCGGAGCCGCTCGCCGAGGAGCACCTCACCGACGCGATGCGGGAGTACTACGCGCGCTTCCCGCCGGAGACGGGGGCGCAGCGCGTGTGCACGACCTGCTCCCTGCGCGACCCCGCCGGCTGCGCGGAGCGCCAGCTGTGGTGGCTCGAGCAGAACCTCGCCACCCCCTGACCCCGTCCGACGAGGAAACCCGGCCGACCCGACCAATCCGGACGCGCGAGCCTGCCGTACCCCTCCCGACCGCCCGCCGTCAGGCGGGATCGTCGACCGAAGGGAACCGACATGAACCGCGTCCGACTTCTCACCGTGCCCGCCGTGGCCGGTGCCGCCCTCGTCCTCGCCGCCGCCCCGGCGCTCGCGTCCTCCACCGCGTCCGGCTCGGCGCAGGCCGACCTCCAGCCCGTGCCCGTCAACGACGCCCCCGGCGTCGGCCAGGCGATGGTCGAGGTCGACGGCACGACGCTCAGCTTCATGCTGGAGTCCACCGGCCTGCTCGCCGACGCCCCCCACGCCGCGCACATCCACTACGGCGAGGACTCCATGAACGCGTGCCCGACCGCCGACGCTGACGCGGACGGCGACGGGTTCCTCACGACGACCGAGGGTGCGCCGGCGTACGGCAGCATCGTCGTGTCGCTCACCACCGAGGGCGACACCTCCCCCGACTCGGGCCTGGCCGTCGACCGCTTCGGTGTGGGCGAGGAGATCAGCTACTCCCGCGGCGACGTCGAGGTCAGCGCCGACGTGGCCGAGGACATCGTGTCCGGTGAGGCCGTCGTCGTGGTCCACGGCGTCGACCACGACGGCGACGGTGCCTACTCCGAGGGCGAGCGCGGCGCGTCCGACCTCGACCCGTCGCTGCCGGGTGAGGCCACCGACCCCGCCCTGTGCGGTGTGCTGCAGGCCTCGCAGATGGGCGAGATGCCGGCCGGCGGCGTCCAGACCGGTGAGGCGCAGGCCACCACCGGCGGCGTCGCGCTCGCGGCCGGCGGCGCCGTCGCGCTCGCCGGCGGTGCGCTGCTCCTGGCCCGTCGCCGCACGGCGGACCAGGCCTGATGGCCACGGACGCCGGGCGGCCCCGCGCCGCCCGGCGTCCCGCCCGCACGGTCCTCGCGACGGTGCTCGGGGTGCTGCTCGTCCTCGGCGGCGGCACCGCGGTCGTCGCGGGGCTGTCGGGCCGGGACGCCGCGGCGCCCCCCGCCGTCCCCGTGGGCGGGGTCAGCGCCACGCCCGCACCGACGGCTTCCGCACCCTCGCCCACGCCCACGGCCCCCGCCGCAACCGGCGCGGCCGCCGGGGACGGCGCGCAGGGACGGGCGCTCGCGGCCCCGCCGTCGGCCACCCCGTCGCCGGAGCCGTCCACGTCCAGCCCCGCCCCGGTCGCGGCGGCCCCCGTGGCGGCGCCCGTCGCGGTCCGTGTCCCCGCCGCCGCGATCTCCTCGGAGCTGCTCCACCTCGGGCTGCAGGACGACGGCACGCTCGAGGTGCCCGAGGGCCCCGACTTCGACACCGCGGCGTGGTTCGACGGCTCGCCGCGCCCTGGTGAGGTCGGTCCCGCCGTCCTGCTCGGCCACGTCAGCAGCGCCGCCCGCGGCCCGTCGGTGTTCTACGAGCTCGGGGACCTGCGACCCGGCGACCGCGTCGAGGTGGACCGGGCCGACGGCACGACCGCGGCCTTCGAGGTCTACGAGGTCCAGCAGTTCCCCAAGGAGGGTTTCCCGACCCTGCAGGTGTACGGCAACACGCCCGGTCCCGAGCTCCGCCTCATCACGTGCGGCGGCACGATCGCGGAGAGCACGGGCCACTTCGAGGACAACGTCGTGATCTTCGCCCGAGAGGTCTGAGCGACCGTGGCGACGGTCGCGGGCGGCACCCCCGGCCGGCCGCTCGCCCCCGTCGTCCGGCGCGGGACGTCGGCAGCGCGCCTCCGCCGCCCGCGTGCTGCGGCCCGCCTCGGGCCGTCCGCCCTGGGGGTCCTCGCCGCCGTCGCCCTCGTGGCGCTCCTGGTCGCCGTGCTGGTGGCTGCCCTCCGCGCCGGCGGCGGGGCGCCCACCGCCACCGCGCCGGGGCTGCCGGACGCGGGCCTCGTGACCCGTTGGGGCCTGCCCGCGCTCACGCTCGCGAGCCGTCTGCTCGCCGTCGTGGCGGTCGGCGACGTGCTCCTCGCCGCCTGGCTGCTCCCACGCGTCCGCGGTGCGCCCGGTGTCGCGGCCGCCCGGGCGTGGCGGGGGGCGCGGGCCGTCGTCGCGGCCTGGGCGGTGACGGAGGCGCTGCGCCTGGTCCTGCTCGCGAGCACGCTCGTCGGCGAGCCGGCCTGGCAGCTGTCGCCCGGTGTCGTCGCCGACGTCGCCCGCCTGCCCGCCGGGACCGCGGCCGCCGTCGGCGCGCTCCTCCTCGCCGTCACCGCCGCGGCGCTCGGTGCGGTGCCCGACGGCACGGCCCGTCGCCTCGTGCTCCTGCCGCTGCTCGCCGCGGCCGCGCTGCCGGTCCTCACCGGCCACGGCGCCGGCGAGGGCCACCGGCTCGTCGCCTGGTCGCTCGTCGCCCACGTCGTGGCCGCCCTCCTGTGGCTCGGCGCGGTCGTCTCGATCGTGCGCTGGCGGGCGTGGCTCACCGACCCGCTCGTGCCCGCCCGGCGGCTCGGTCCGACGGCCGTCACCGCCGTCGTCGTGCTGGGGGTGAGCGGCCCGGTGTCGGCGCTCGCCCTCGCCTCGCCGTCGGGCACGCCGTCGTGGGCGGCGGTGCCGGTGCTTCTCGGCAGCGGGTACGGCGTGCTGCTCGCGGTCAAGTCCGCCGCGCTCGGCCTGCTCGTCGTCGTGGGCGCCGCCCACCGGCGCCGGACGCTCCCGCTGCTCGCGGCGGGACGGCCGGGTGCGTTCCGTCGGCTGCTCGTCGTGGAGGTCGTCGTGATGGCCGCGACGGTCGCCGTCGCCGTCGCGCTCGCGGGCTCCCCGCCGCCCGCACCCGCGGGAGCGTCGAGCCCGGCACCGGGGCCGCCGGCGGCGACGGACCCCGCGGCGACGGACCCCGCGGCACCGGACCCCGCGGCACCGGACCCCGCGGCACCGGACCCCGCGGCCGCGGACCCAGCGGCACCGGACCCTGCGGCCGTGGCGGACGGTCCCGCGGGCCTGGAGGACATGAGCGGCCACGACCACGGGGAGCTGTCCGTGGGGGTGCTCCTGGACGGCGACCGCGCCCACGTCGGCAGCGTCGCCCGGCCGGGCCGGCCCGTCACCGTCTACAACAGCAGCCGGGGCACCGTCACCCTCACCGCCGAGGACGGCGGCTTCGCCCTCACCGTCCCCGGACGCACGTTCGCGACGTTCGAGGCGCCGGCGGCGGGTGACCACCCGTTCACGACGACGAGCGACCCGGGCCGGGTCGAGGTGCTCGTGGTGCGCGCGCCGCGACTCGCCACGCGGGCTCCGGAGGGTGCACGCTGTGCGACGTCGCGGTGACGGGAGGAGGTCGGCGTCGTCATGTCCCGTCTGCCCCGGTGGGGCCGGGTAGAGCGGCCGCTCGGGTCGGTCGTGCTGCCGCTGCTGCTCGTGGCGGGCATCCTCGTCGCCGACCACCTCGAGGGCCCGAAGACGGCGTTCGTCGGGGTGCTCGTCGCGGTCCCCATGCTGTCGGCGGTCTTCGGCCGCCCGCTCACCGTGGCCGGCGTCGGCGCCGTGACGATCCTCGCCGCGTGGCTGTACGGGCAGCAGGCCGCCGACGGACAGGTGTCCGCGCAGGTGACGCGGCTCGTCGTCCTCGCGGTGCTCACCGTCGTCGCGGTCCTCGTCGCCGCGCACCGGGTCCAGGGCGAGCGGACCGTGGCCCGAGCCCAGCGGGTCGTCGAGGCGGTGACGGACGCGATCATCCGGCCCATGCCGGAGCGCGTCGGCCCGGTCCGCGTCGCGGCCCGCTACCTCGGTGCGGACGCGGAGGCCGACCTCGGTGGCGACTTCTACGACGTCGTCGCCACACCCTTCGGCGTGCGGGTCGTGGTCGGCGACGTGCGCGGCAAGGGCCTCGGCGCGGTGCGGCTCGCCAACTACGTCCTGGGCTCGTTCCGGGACGCGGCCCGCCGCGAGCCCGAGCTGCGCGACGTGGTGGCCGCCCTCGAGATGATCGTCGCCACGGAGGGCGGCTCCGAGGACTTCGTGACGGCGGTCGTCCTCGAGGTGGGCGACGGCACCGTCACCGGCGTGTCGTGCGGGCACCCCCAGCCGCTCCTGCTCGCGTGCGACGGCGGGCACCGCGAGGGCGGGCTGCCGGTCGACGTGCCGCTCGGGCTGGGCGCCGGCACGGCACGTCCTGCGGGTCTCGCGCACCCGGCGCCCGGGGGGATCCTCCTGCACAGCGACGGGCTGACCGAGGCGCGCGGGTCCGACGGACGGTTCCTCGAGGTCGGGCGCGTGCTCCGGCCGCTCGGGGGGCTGGAGTCCGACGCGCTGCTCGACGCGGTGGTCGCGTCGCTGCGCGAGCACGTCGGCGGGCGGCTGCGCGACGACGTCGCCCTGCTGTGGCTGGACGTCTTGCCGTCGGGCCCGGTCCCGGGACCCGTGGCCCCGCACTGGACGGAGCGGAGTCCCCAGCCGACCTGACGCGTCGGGCGCCGCGGGACGCTCAGCGCGCCGCGCGGGCGAGCGCGGTCACGAGCGACTCGACCCGCACGTGCCCGAGCACCTCGCCGGTCCGGCTGGTGACGAGCAACGGCGACCACCGCTCGCGGGGACCGCGCGCGACGGCGCGCTGCGCGGCGTCCACGACCGGGGTCGAGGGCGCCATGACGGTCGCGCGCACCGCGCCGTCGTCACCGAGCAGCCAGTACGTCCCCACGTCGTCGCGCACGTGCCCCAGCGGCGCGGTGTCCAGCAGCGAGGCGACGGTGTCCTCCACCCGGGCCATGCGCGCGCGTCGCCGCACCAGCTCCGGGTCCGCGCAGCCCGCCCACGGCGCGGCGGGACGACCGAGCAGCCAGCCCTGGCCGATCGGCACGCCCAGCCGGGCGAGCGCGGCCAGCTGGGTCTCGGTCTCGACGCCCTCCACGACGACCCACGCGTCGAGGTGGCTGCACAGCTCGCCGAGGACCTGCACGAGCAGCTCGGCGGCCGGGTCGTCGCCGAGCTCGCGGACGAGCCCGCGGTCGACCTTCACCATGTCCGGGCGCAGCCGCATGAGCTGGTGCAACCCCGCGTAGCCGGCCCCCACGTCGTCCGCGGCGACGAGCGCGCCCGCGGCGCGCAGCCGGGCCACCACCTCGTCGACCGGTGCGGTGTCGTCGGGCCACGCGTGCTCGGTGATCTCCACGACGAGGCGGGTGAGAGAGCGCCGGGCCAGCAGCGGCGCGACCGCCCCCGCCGCGACGAGGTCGCCGGGGTCGACGTTGACCGTGAGGAAGGTGTCGCCCGGCAGCTCGGGCAGCAGGCGCAGGACCGCCTCGCAGACGTGCGCCTGCAGGGCGGCCGAGCCCCCGAGCCGGTGCGCGGCCGCGAAGAGCCTGTCGGGGGCGACGTCCCACTCCGCCGGCACGCGCGCGAGCGCCTCGTAGCCGGCCACCCCGCCCGTCGTGAGGTCGACGAGCGGCTGCGCGACGACCGTGAGGAGCGAGGGGTCGGAGAGCACTGCCCGGACGGCGTCCTCGGCCGTCACCCGCGCGCCGCCGCCCTGCCGGGGGACGGCCCGCACGTCGGTCCCGCTCAGGCGTCGACCAGCGCGCCGCGGACGGCGAGGACGAGCTCGGCGGGCACCTCGACGAGGCCGTGGTCGCGGACGGCGTGCTCGCCGACCCCCACGAGGATGTCGTCCTCACCGCCGACGAAGGTGGCGGAGCAGCCGGGCACGACGTCGCCGCAGCGGAAGCGCTTCATGAGGTCCCTCTCGGTCAGGGCACCCGCCCTCGGGCGCACGAGGGGGGTCATCGTCGCGGCGCGGCCGGGCCTCGATGCTCCGACCGGGTGAGGTCGGCCGGCGGTGCGATCCGGTCGCTCGTCAGGTCCGGGCGACCGCGAACACGACGACGTTGTCGGCGTAGGAGCGCCGGTCGCGCTCGAACACCCCGCCGCACGTGAGGAGCCGCAGGGTCGGCACGGGGGTGGGGCCGTAGACGGCGGCGGTGGGGAAGTCGTCCTTGTCGTGCTGCTGCACGTCGACGACGTCGAAGGTGACCGTCGTGCCGTCCGCGAGGTCGACGTCGACGGCGTCACCCGGGACCAGCTCGCCGAGCCGCGCGAACACGCCGGGCCCCGTCGCGGAGTCGACGTGCCCGGCGAGCACCGCGGGGCCGGTGCGGCCCGGGACGGCCGACGCCCGCAGCCAGCCCGCGGTGCCGGCGTCGCCGGGGACCTCGATCGTCCCGTCGGCCTGCACCCCGAGCCCGACGAGCGGCTCGTCGAGCCCGAGCGCGGGCACGCGCAGCCGCGCGGGGGCGACACCCGCGGCCACCGTGGCGGCTCCCGCCCACGACGGCGCGGGCGGGGCGGCCGGCCCGCTCTCCGCCTCCGCCGAGGGAGCCGGGGACTGCGGCACGACGGACGACGACGGCGACCCCGATCCCGACGGCGACCCGGACGTCGGGCCGGACGTCGGGCCGGACGTCGGGCCGGACGTCGGGCCGGACGACGGGCCGGACGACGACGCGGACGACAGGGTGGGAGCCGGGAGCGCGGCCGGCCCGTCACCGCCCGGGGCGAGGCCCCGGACGACGAGCGTCGCCGTCGCCGAGACGAGCAGGACGAGCGCCGCCACGGCGAGCGCGCCGCTCCGCGACGTCCGTCGCGGCGGTGCGGCCGCGCGGTGGCGGGCTCCCGTCACGACCGCCGGGCGCGGGTCCTGCGGGCTCGCGCCGGCGCGGGTCGCTGCCTCGTGACGCCGAGCACCACGAGGACGAGCGCGGCGGCACCGGCGACGAGCGCGGCGAGCGTCGTCACCGCGCGCGACCCCGGCTCCGGCGCGGCCAGCCCGCCGAAGCCGGTGGCGGCGGCACCCTGCGGCACCGTCTGCGGGCCGGCGGCGTCGAGCACCGGCCGCACCTCGACGCCGTCGTCGGAGTCGGTGTCGTCGAGGACGAGCAGCGTGTACACCCCGCCCGCCTGCAGGTCGACCTCGTCGTCGGCGGCGGTCCCCGCGGGGCCCGTCACCTCGACGGGGCTCGTGCCGGCCGGCGCCCCGCTGTAGCCGCTCGCGGTGCCCAGGCTGGCGGTGCCGACCTGCTCACCGGCGACGGCGACCGTCACCTCGGGGGCGCGCGCCGACGCCGCGAGCACGCGCACGTCGGCGCTGCCCGCGGCGGGCGTGTCGAGGCGGTCCTCCAGCAGCTCCAGCCGCGGGTCGGACGCCGACCCGAGCCCGGCGACCGTGTACGCCTGGCCCGGAGCCAGGGAGAACGTGAGCTGCAGCAGCGGCGGCTCGGAGGGGTCCGTGCCGGCCGGGCGCAGACCGACCGCGTAGCGGCCCGGGTCCAGCGGCACGTAGTCGCCGACCCCGCCGTAGGACGCGGACGTCTGCAGCAGCGGCGCCGTGTTGCTGCCGTCGCCGCCCTCCGCGGAGAAGGGGGTGAGCCGGATGTCCATCGTGCCGAGCTCGGGCACGAGGTGCGCCGGGCGCAGGTACGCCGGGGCGGAGCCGCCCGCCGAGGCGGTCGCACCCGGGGCGAGGACCGCCGCGAGCGCCCCGGCCACGAGGACGGCGAGGAGGGTCCGCGCCGCAGCAGCCCGTCGTCGGCCCGACCGGATGCCGTCGCGGCGAGTGGCGGTTCGGTCGCGGACGGTCGTGTCCTGCCGCATCGTGTGCACCATCGGTCCTCCGGGGGTCACGCAGGGTACGCAGAGGTCGCGTGCAGTGGCGACCACGCCCGTCATCATGTGACGGTACGTCGCGCAGTGCGAGCCGGAGGGAGGGTGGTCGGTCGTGGGCTGGGTCCTCCTGGCGGTCGTCGTGACCCTGCTCGCCTTCGGTGCGGGGCTGCTCGTGGGCTGGCTGTACTGGGGCCGGCGGTTCTTCGTCGGACGGCTCACCCGGCAGGACGCGGAGTCCCTCGCGCTCGTCCGGCTGGAGCAGGAGCGCGGGCCGCGGCCGGACGGCAGGTCCGGTCGGTGACCCCCCGCTGGCCCGTCCGCTTCCACGAGCCCCGGGCACGCAGCCCGTGGCCGGCGGTGGCCACGGGGGTCCTCTCCCTCGCCGTCCTGGTGCCGGTGCAGGTCGCGCTCGTCGACCGCGCCCTCGACCCGGGCGCCGCGGGCGGCGGCACCGCCGTCGCCGCGCCGCCCCCCACGCCCGCCGTCCCGACGGGGCCGACGCAGGGACCGGGCGAGACCTCGGCCGGCGCGTCCGACGGGCCCGCGCGCCCGGGCCCGTCGGACGCCCCCGGCGAGACGAGCCGGTCGAGCGAGGAGGAGGCGGTGCCGGAGGCGTCCGCCGCCGCCGCCCAGACCGTCGTCGTGTCGTTCGACACCGGCGCCGTCACCGTGCCCGAGGCGGACCTCGACCGGCTGGACGACCTCGTGTCCGACGCGGGCCCGTCGTCCCGCTTCGTCGTGACGGGCTTCGCCGAGCCGAGCGGCGACGCGGTCCTGGAGGACCAGCTGTCGCTCGGTCGTGCGGAGGCCGTGGTCGAGGTGCTGCTCGCGGAGGGGGTCGACGCGCAGCGCGTGCGCACGGTCGCCGCGGGGGCCGCGGACCCGGCGCCGCCCGGCACGCCGCCGCGCCGCGTCAGCGTGGAGCTGGTGCCGTGAGGGGGCCGCTCGGCTCGTGCGGGGTCCCGGGCGCGCTGCCGGACGCGCTGCCGGGCGGGTCGGCGGGCGGGTCGGCGGGCGGGTCGGCGGGCGGGTCGGCGCGCGACGTGCCGGTCTGCACCGACCACATCGCGGCGTAGGCGCCGCCGCGCGCGACGAGCTCCTCGTGCGTGCCGGCCTCCACGACCCGGCCCGCGTCGAGCACCCAGATGCGGTCGGCGTCGCGGACCGTCGAGAGCCGGTGGGCGACCATGAGCGCCGTGCGTCCGGCCGTGACGCGGGCGAGCGAGCGCTGGATGGCCGCCTCGGTCTCGTTGTCGACCGCGGAGGTCGCCTCGTCGAGCACGAGCACCGCGGGGTCGCGGAGGATCGCGCGGGCCAGGGCGAGGCGCTGCCGCTGCCCGCCGGACAGGGTGACGCCGCGCTCGCCCACGAGCGTGCCGTAGCCGTCGGGCAGCGCGCGGACGAAGTCGTGCGCCTCCGCCGCGCGGGCCGCGGCCTCGACCTCGGCGTCGCCCGCGTCGGGGCGGCCGTAGGCGATGTTGTCCCGCACGGTGCCGCGGAACAGGAAGACGTCCTGCGCCACGTAGCCGATCGCGCCGCGCAGCGGCTCCCAGCCGAGCTGCCGGACGTCGACGTCGTCGAGCAGCACCTGGCCCTCCCGGGGGTCGGTGAAGCGGAGCACGAGCCGCAGGAGCGTCGACTTGCCCGCGCCGGTCGACCCCACGACGGCGTGCACCTCGCCCGCCGGCACCACGAGGTCGACGCCGCGCAGCACGTCGGGGCCGTCGTCGTAGCCCGCGCGCACGCCGCGCAGCTCCACCCGTCCCCGGGCCGGACCGGGCAGGACGCCCGTGCCGGGCCGGACGCCCGGCTGCTCCCCGAGCAGCGCGAGCACGCGCCGGGTCGAGGCCATGCCGCGCTGGTAGAGGTCGAGCACCTCGCCCACGTCCGTCAGCGGCCACAGCAGCCGCTGCGTCATGAAGACGAGGACCGAGTACAGACCCACCTCGAGGTCTCCGCGCAGCGCCGCCCAGCCGCCGAGCAGCAGCGTGGTGGTGAAGCCGGCGAGGATCGCCATGCGGATGAGCGGCACGAACGCCGCCGAGGACCGGATCGCGCGCGTGTTCGCGAGCCGGTACTCGTGCGAGGCGGCCGTGACGCGCTCGAGCTCGCGCTCCTCGGCGGTGAACGCCTTGATGGTGTGCAGCCCGCCGAGGTTCGCCGCGAGCGTCCCGCTCAGCGACGACACCGCCTCGCGCACCCGCGCGTACAGCGGCACGAGGCGGCGCTGGAACCGCAGCGACCCCACGACGATGACGGGGATCGGCGCGAACGCGAGCAGGGTGAGCGTCCACGAGCTCGCCGCGAACACCGCCCCGACCAGCACCACGTTGAGGGTCGTCTGCAGCACGCGCGGCGCGCCGACGTCGAGGAACCGCTCGAGCTGGTTGACGTCGTCGTTGAGCACCGCGAGCGTCGCACCGGCGGGCCGGCGCTCGTGCCAGCCGACGTCGAGGCCCTGCACGTGCGCGTACGCCTCGACCCGCAGGTCGTGCTCGACGGCCTGCGCGAGGCCGCGCCACAGCACCGAGGCCGCGTAGTCGCTCACCGACTCCAGCACCCACACCACGACGTTGACCACCGCGAGCCACGCGAGCTGGGTGAAGCGGTCCTCGACGCCGAGCAGCGCGGCGACCAGGGAGTCGTCGCCACGCACGACGACGTCGATGGCCGCGCCGATGACGAGCTCGGGCACGACGTCCATGACCTTGTTGACCGTCGACGTGGTGACCGCGAGGACCAGCCGCGGCCGGTAGGCGCGGTAGCGGGACCACAGGGCGCGGAGCGGGTGCACGGCAGAAGGGTCGCACCACTGCGTGGTGCGCCTGTGCGGCTTCGGGTGCACGCGCGTTGCGTTTCCGGGTGAGGTTCGCGGCCGAGCGCCTGGCGAGCGGCCGCGACGGCGGTCGGCTCCCGGTCGTCCTCACCGTGACCGACGTCTCGCCCCTCGCCGTGCGGGAGCGCGTGCGCGGTCGGGCCGCGCTCGCGGGCGCCCTGCACGCCGACGGCCGGCTCGTGCCGGACCTCGTGCGCTGGCAGCCGGCCGTCCGCCCCGGCGGCCGGGCGCGACCGGCCGCCGCGGTCGACCTCGCGGCCTACCGCGGCGCGTCGCCGGACCCGCTCGCGGCCGACGAGGCCGACCTGCTCCTCGCCCTCGCCGCCGCGCCCGGGCTGGTCGCGGGTCTCGCCGGTCTGCTGCCGGCGTGCGTCGTCGTCGACCCCGAGCGCCCGCCCGTGCCGGTGCGCCTGGACCGCGACGGCGTCGTGCTGCGGGTGGCCGGCGCCGGGCGCAGCGTCGACGCGCGGCTCGCGTTCGGCGTCGACGCCGTCACGCCCGTGCTCGTGTGGGCGGCGCTGGAGGAGCTCGGCACCCGCGTGTGACGCCCCCGGCCGTCGCGTCGCGTTTGCCCTCCTGGCCGTGGGGTACCCCGCTCTCGTCCGCCAACCGGAGGAGAGAGGACGACATGGAGACCATCACGCGCAGCATCGAGGTCGACGTGCCGCTGCAGGTCGCCTACGACCAGTGGACGCAGTTCGAGGACTTCCCCCAGTTCATGGGCGGCGTGGAGACCATCCAGCAGCAGTCCGACACCCGCACGCACTGGGTCACGAAGATCGCGGGCGTCAGCCGCGAGTTCGACGCCGAGGTGCTCGTCCAGCAGCCCGACCAGGGCGTGTCGTGGCGCAGCGTCGACGGCCCGACCCACGCCGGCCGCGTGACGTTCAACCCGCTCACCGACAACCGCACCGAGGTCACCCTCGCGATGGACTGGGAGCCGGAGGGCGTCGTGGAGAAGGCGGGCGACGCGCTCGGCGTCGTCGAGGGGCAGGTCAAGAAGGACCTCGACAGCTTCAAGCACTTCATCGAGGAGCGCGGCACCGCCACCGGCGCCTGGCGCGGCCAGGTCGACAGCGGCTCCACCGGCCCGCTCTGACCCGCTCCCCCCCACCAGCCCCCGTCCCCTGCCGCCCCGTGACCGACGCACCGCGCCGGACCGGCACCGCGGCCCCGTGACGGTCGAGCCCCGCCCCGGCCTCCCCCCTCGGGTGCGGGGCTCGACCTTGTCCGCCGGCCCGGCGCCGGCCGCCGCGGAGGTGACGTGACGTGCGGCTGCTGCTGCTCGCCGACACCCACGTCCCCGCCCGCGCCCGCGACGTGCCGGAGGAGGTGTGGCGCGCCGTGGACGCCGCGGACGTCGTCGTGCACGCGGGCGACTGGGTCGACGTGGCCCTGCTCGACCGGCTCGAGGCCCGGGCCGCCCGGCTCGTCGCAGTCCACGGCAACAACGACGGGGCGGCGCTGCGCTCCCGGCTGCCCGAGGTGGCCCGCGCCGACCTCGCGGGCCTCCGCGTCGCGGTCGTCCACGAGACCGGTGACGCCCGCGGGCGGGAGCGCCGCTGCGACGAGCGGTTCGGCCCCGGCGCGCCCGAGCCCGTCGACCTCCTCGTCTTCGGGCACTCGCACATCCCGTGGGACACCGTCACCCCCGGCGGTCTCCGCCTGATCAACCCCGGCTCGCCCACCGACCGCCGACGCCAGCCGCACTGCACGTACACGACCGCCCGGGTCGCCGACGGCGCGCTCACCGACGTGCGGCTGCACCGCCTGCCACCGAGGGCCGCCGCCGGCGCCCGCCGGGACGCGGCTCACGGGACCTAGGTCCCTGTCGGCGTCCGCCGTCCCGGCCGACCCTGGACCCGTCCCCAGGTCCTGACGGCAGCGACGGAGGTCGGGCAGCATGCCGAGCACGAGGCACGACCACCGCTCCGCCGCGCCCTGCACGGACCGGCCGGAACGGTGAGGACCGTGACGTTCCTGCCGCCGGGCCCCCCCTTCGGCCCGGCCGACCCCGCGCCGGCGCCGTCCGCCGACGTGCCGCTCCGCGACGTCGCCCCGCGCCGCGTCCTCGTGGGCGTCGACGGCTCCGCCGAGGCCGACGCGGCGCTCGCCGAGGCCGTCGACCGGGCGCTCGCGGTCGACGCCCCGCTGGTCGTCGTGGGGGTCGCCGAGATCGTGCCCTTCGCCGCGGCCGTGCAGGGCGAGCTCGAGCAGCTCGCCCTCGTCGTCGCCGCCGAGGCGCGCGCCCGCGCGTGCGAGCGCCTGCCCGCCGACGCCGTCGAGCAGCACGTGGTGAGCGGAACCCCCTCCACCGTCCTGCTCGGTCTGGCGCGCGAGGACGACCTCGTCGTGGTCGGCGCGCGCGGGCACGGGCGGCTCGGCCGGTGGCTGCTGGGGTCGACGAGCGTGGCGGTCGCGGCGCACGCGCCGTGCCCGGTCCTCGTCGTCCCGGTCGACGCGCGGCGGCCGCTGGTGCCGCCCGCGGGAGGCGACACCCGGCGGGGCGCGGTCGTGGCGGGCGTCGACGGCTCGCCCGCCTCGTGGTCGGTGCTGGCCCACGCCCGGGCCGAGGCCGAGCGGCTCGGCGCCCCGCTGCGGGTCGTCTCCGCCGTCCCGCCCCTGCCGGACGCGGTCGGCGACCCGGCGGTGGCCGCGACCACCGAGCGCGAGCGGGCCGCCGCGGTCCGCCGGCTCGTCGGGCGCCTGCTCACCGCCACCGGCGTCGAGCGGCTCGCCTCGGTGGACGTCGTCCTCGAGGCGGACACCGCGGCCGACGCGCTGCGCCGGCACGCCGCCGAGGCGCGCGTCCTCGTCGTCGGGTCGCGCGGGCACGGCGAGCTGCGTGCCCTGCTGCTGGGCTCGGTGAGCCGGGCCGTGCTCCACCACGCGCCGTGCCCGGTGCTCGTGGTGCGCCCCACCGTCTGAGGCGACGCGGGTCCGTCGCCGCCGGGCGGCATGTCGGCGCACCGGGTCGGGTACAGGTGGGTCATGAGCGGGGACGAGACGACGACCGGCACCGGCGACCAGGGCGGCACGCAGGGGCGCGAGCCCGGCCGGGCGACAGGGGCGACACGGACGACACGGGCGACACGACGGGTGTGGGGCGAGGTCCGGGTGCCGGTGCCGGCCGGGACCGACCCCGCGGCGCCGTTGCCGGGCTCGGCCCCCGTCGTCGTGGTCGGCGCCGGCATCACGGGGCTCACGACCGCGGTCCTGCTGCGGCGCGCGGGCCTCGACGTGGTCGTGCTCGAGGCGAGGACGGTCGGCGCCGGCACGACCGGCGGCACGACCGGCAAGGTGACGCTGCTGCAGGGCAGCCGCGTGCAGGACGTGCGCTCGCGCCACGGCGAGGACGGCGGCGCCCGCTACGTCGCCGAGAACGCCCGCGCCCTCGCGTGGGTGCGCGACGAGGTCGCGCGCGGCGAGGCGCTCGGCGACGTGCGCGACAACATCACGTACTCGACCCGGCCCGGCGGCCGGCGCACGCTCGAGCGCGAGGCCGAGGCCCTCGCCGCAGCGGGCGTCGACGTCACCTGGCGCGACGACACGGGCCTGCCGTACCCGACGACAGGCGCGATCTGCCTGCCCGGGCAGCTGCAGATCGACCCGGTGCGCTACCTCGAGCACCTGCTCGCCGAGGCCGCGGGCGAGACGTCCGGCCCCACCGCGGGGCTCAGCGGCAGCGGCAGCGTGCGGGTCGTCGAGGGGGCGCGGGTGACGGCCGTGCACACCGGCAGCCCCGTGCAGCTGGAGGGGGTGCGGGACGGGGCCCCGTTCCGCATGGCGGCCGAGCGGCTCGTCGTGGCGACCCTGCTGCCGTTCCTGGACCGCACCGGGCTCTGGGCCCGCTCCGAGCCGCACCGCTCGTGGTGCGTGTCCGTCCGGCTCGCGGGCCCGGCGCCCACCGCGATGTACCTCGACGTGGACAGCCCCACCCGGTCGCTGCGCACCGCCACCGCCGACGACGAGCTCCTCGTCGGCGGGGAGGGGCACGTGACCGGCCGCGGCGGCGCGACGTCGCCGCGGCTGGCCGAGCTCGACCGCTGGGCGCGCCGGCACTTCGACGTCACCGAGGTGACGGGCGCGTGGGCGGCGCAGGACTACACGACCGCCGACCGGCTGCCGTGGGTCGGCCCGCTCGTGCCCGGCTCCCACCGCGTGCTCGGCGCGGGCGGCTTCGCCAAGTGGGGCATGACCGGCGGGACGGCCGCGGCCCTGCAGCTGGCCGAGGGCGTGCTCGCCGCGCGCTCCGGCGGCTCGGCGCAGTGGCCGTGGCACCCGTGGCGCACCGACGCCGTCACCCAGGCCGTCGGGGCCGCGAAGATGGGCGCGGGCGTCGGCGTGCGGCTGGCGACGGGCTGGGCTCGCGCCGTGGCGACCGGGCCCTCCGACACCCCGCCCGCCGAGGGCGGGGGCGAGGTGCGGCAGGGCGGCACGCGGCTGCCCTGCGGGATCAGCACCGTCGACGGCGTCACCCGCGAGCGCTCGGCGGTGTGCACCCACCTCGGTGGCGTCGTCGCGTGGAACGACGCCGAGCGCACGTGGGACTGCCCGCTGCACGGCTCCCGCTTCGCCCCCGACGGCCAGGTCCTCGACGGCCCGGCCGTCAAGGACCTGCCCCCCTGCCCCGGGACCGACGACACCCCCGAGCCGCCCACCCGCTGAACCCGCCGTCCCCGCAGGCCCACACGCGTCGGGGGACGGCGCGCACCCTTCGCGGGCGGCGGGGCGACCCGGACGTCCCACGACCGGAGGGTCGGGGGCGGGGCCGGGGGCGGCGCGCTGTGGGACGGTACGCACGTGCCCGCGGCGCTCACCGTCCTGCGCGGAGGAACGGTCCGGCCCGGAGGCGGCCTGCCCGTGACCGACGCCCTCGCCGTCCGCGGCGAGCGGGTCGTCGCGCTCGGGCCGCAGGCGGCCGCGCTCGCGAGGCAGGCCGACGAGGTCGTCGACCTGGCCGGGGACGCGCTGCTCCCGGCCTTCGGCGACGGGCACGCGCACCCGCTGTTCGCCGGGCTGCAGGCCCTCGGGCCGCCGGTGTCGTCGTGCACGTCGGTCGAGGCGGTCGTCGCGGCCGTCGCGGGCTGGGTCGCCGAGCACCCAGGTGACGGGTGGGTCGTGGGCGGTCGCTACGACCCCACCCTCGCCCCGGGAGGCGACTTCGACGCGCGCTGGCTCGACGCGGCCGTCCCGGACCGCCCGGTGGTGCTCGACGCGTCGGACCACCACACGATGTGGGTGAACACCGAGGCGCTGCGTCGCGCCGGGATCGACGCCGGCACCCCGGACCCGCCCGTCGGGCGGGTCGTGCGGCGAGACGACGGCAGCCCCCTCGGCACGCTGCGCGAGTGGGACGCGTGCGACCTCGTGCGGGCGCACGTGCCGGCGTGGACGCGCGCGCAGCAGGTCGGCGCGCTCGCGGCCGCCACCACGACGCTCGCCGCCGCCGGCGTCACGTGGGTGACCGACGCGTGGGTCGAGCTGGACGCCCTGCCCGCGTGGCTGGCCGCCGCACGCGAGGACCGCCTCGCGGCCAGGGTCGAGCTCGCGTTCCGGCTCGACCCCGCGCGCTGGCGCGCGCAGCTCCCGGACGTGCGGGAGACGGTCGCGCAGGTGCGGGCGCTCGGGCACGCCCGGCTCTCCGCGCGCTCGGTCAAGCTGTTCGTCGACGGCGTGCTCGAGGGCGGCACCGCGACGCTGCTCGAGCCCTACCTGCCGCTGCCAGGCGCCGCGGCCGGCCACGACCCGTGCCCGCACCCGGCGCCGGAGGACCACGGCATGCCGGTGTGGCGCGCCGGCGAGCTCCACGCCGCCGTCGCCGCCGTGGTCGAGGGCGGCCTCCGCCCGCACCTGCACGCCATCGGCGACGCCGCCGTCCGCCTCGGTCTCGACGCGCTGGCCGCCCTCGACAGCCCGCGCGGGCGGCTGAGGGAGCTGCGCGCGGTGCTCGCGCACTGCCAGCTCGTCGACCCGGCCGACCTGCCGCGCTTCGCCGAGCTCGGCGTCGTCGCGAACTGCGAGCCGCTGTGGGCGGCGTGGGACCCGGTCCAGGCGGAGCTCACCGCGCCCCGGCTCGGGCCCGAGCGGACCCGCCGGCAGTACCCGCTCGCGACGCTCGTCCGCTCCGGCGCGCCGGTGTCGTTCGGCTCGGACTGGCCGGTGACGAGCCACGTCCCGCTCGAGGGCGTCCAGGTCGCCGTCACCCGCGTGCCGCCCGGCGGGGACGGCGCGGCGTGGCTGCCGCACGAGCGGCTCACGGTCGAGGAGGCGCTGCACGCGTACACGGTCGGCAGCGCCCACCAGGCGTTCGCCGACGACCGGGGTGTCCTCCGTCCCGGGGCGGTCGCCGACCTCGTCCGGCTGTCCGCGGACCCCGTCGAGGTGGCCGCGGACCACCCCGGCCGGCTGCGCGAGGTCGAGGTGCGGGCGACCTGGTGCGCGGGGGAGCGGACGTGGGCTGCGCCCGACGCGTAGGACGTCGGCCGGTGCGGCTCAGCGGCCGCGGACGCGCAGCGTCACCGGCAGCACGACCCACAGCCCTACCGTCACGACGGTGACGGCGCCTGCCACCCCCAGCGCGAGCCCGCGGGACATGACGACGTCGAGGGCGATGACGAGGGCGCCGACCACCGCGAGCATGAGCACGTACACGCCCGCGATGGCAGCCCGGTTCGTCCAGCTGACGATGTCCTCCTTGAGCCCGCGGCGGAACACCGTCCGGTGCAGCGCCACCGGCGCGATGAGGAGCGACGTGGCGACCGCGCACGCCACGAGCGTCACCGCGTAGACGGCGTGCGTGAACTCGTCCCGCTCCTGGAACTCGCGGGTGAAGGCGATCGTGAGGAGGAAGGCGAAGAGGATCTGCGTGCCCGTCTGCGTGACGCGCAGCTCCTGCAGCAGCTCGTTGTAGTTGCGGTCGAGCCGCTCGAACTCGTCCTCGTCGCGACCCGGTGCCGGGCCCGGGTCGTCCCCGTCCTGGCGCGGCGCGGCGTGCGCCGGCGGGTGCGGCTGGCTCACACCGGGCGACTACCCCCGCGCTCGACACCCCAAACACCCGCTGCGACCATGGTCCGGTGGTGACGGCGAGGTCCTCGGAGCCGGGAGAGCGCTCCGGCAGCTCGACCGCGGCCGAGCTGCTCGCGGGCGTGGAGGAGCAGCGCCGGCGGGTGCAGGGGCTCACCGGCGAAGGCTCGGACACCGCCGACCTCGGAGGCGTCCTCGACGAGATCGACGTCGCCCACGAGGAGCTCCGGGTCGCCGAGCAGGAGCTGCGTGCGCAGCAGAGCCGCATCGACGAGCTGCTCGCGGAGCGCGACAGCCCCGGCGGCTGGCGGCGCGCGCTGCTCAACGGGCTGCCCGTCCCCGTCCTCGTCACGGACCCCGACGGGGTGCTCGTCGACCTCAACGGCGCGGCCCGGTCGCTGGTCGGCCGGCGGCGCGACGAGGTGCTCGAGCGGCCGCTCACCGAGCTCGTCGCCGAGGACGACCGGCGCCTCGTCGCGGGCACCGTCGAGCGGGTGCGCGGACGGGGGGCGACGCAGCGGGTCACCCTGCGGCTGCCCGACGCGGACGGCCGCTCCACGACGGTGGACCTCGTGGCGGCCAGCGACCCCGAGGACGGCGCCGTCACGTGGGTCGGCGGACGCGGCGAGGCGAACCCGGCGGACCGCGACGACGTGCGCACCGCGGAGGCGTTCGCCGAGATGTGCCGGCTGCCGCTGCAGGTCGACAACGACACGCGCCGCCTCCTGGCCCGCGCCGCCCTGCTCGTGGAGCAGGCCATGCCCGCCTGCGACGGCGTGAGCATCACGCTCGGCCCGCCCGAGCAGCCGCAGGAGCAGGCCACCGACAACGCCTTCGCCCAGGCCGTCGACGGCGCGCAGCTGCAGGCCGGCGACGGCCCGTGCCTGCAGGCGTACCGCACCGGCCGCGCGCAGGAGACCGACGACCTCCGTGAGGACGCCCGGTGGCCGCGCCTCGCGGAGCTGGCCGCCGACGTCGGGGTGGCGTCGGTCCTCGGCCTGCCCCTGCGCACCGAACGGCACTCGCTGGGCGTGCTCAACGTCTACGGCCGCGACGTCGACGCGTTCGGCCCGCGCGACCGCCGGGTGGCCGACCTGCTCGTCGCCGCGGTGCTCGCCGTCGTGCAGGAGACGCGCGACCGCGCCGAGCTCACGACGCTCAGCGCGCAGCTGCGCGAGGCGCTCGCCTCTCGCGCGGTCATCGAGCAGGCCAAGGGCGTCCTCATGAGCCGCGGCGGGTGCAGCGCCGACGAGGCCTTCGCCCAGCTCGTCACCACGAGCCGGCGCAGCAACGTGAAGGTGCGTGACGTCGCGCGGCTGCTCGTGGAGGAGGTCAGCCGGCCACCGGCGTCGCGATGAGCCGGTAGACCCGCGCGGCGAGGTCGACCGGTACGAGCACGTCGCGGTGGCCGAGCGCGACCTCGGCCTCGCCGAGCACGACGACCCCGCCCGGGCGCAGCGCCCCGAGCAGGTGGTCCAGGGCCCGCTCCTGCTCGCTGTCGTCGAGGTACATGAGCACGTTCCGGCACAGCAGCACGTCGCAGCCGGCCGGGCCGACCGCGTCGGGCGGTGGCGTGCGCACGTCGTGGCGGAGCACGGTGACCCGGCTCCGCAGGGCCGCGCCCACCCGCCAGCCGCCCGGCCCGCGCTCCGCGGTCGCGCCGAGGACCGTCGCGGCGTGCGTGTCGCCGACGACGGGTCCGCCGGCGTAGACGGCGGCCGCGGCGGCGAGGCGGGCCGTCCCCGACAGGTCGCTCGCCACCAGCCGCCACCGATCGGGCGCGACGACCTGCAGCAGGGAGGCGAGCGACCACACCTCCCGGCCGTCGCCGCACCCGGCCGACCACGCGGTCAGCGGGCGGCCGCCGGCCGCGAGGCGCGGGAGGACCTCCTCGGCGAGGACCTGCCACGTCCGCTCGTCACGGAACCAGCCCGTGCACTGCACGAGGACCGCCTCCAGCAGCGCGCGCGCCCGGACCGGGTCCCCGGCGAGGCCCGCGGCGAAGTCCCGCACGTCGCCACCGGCGGCCGCCGCGTGCTGCGCGGTGCGACGCAGGACGGTCTCCGCCCGGTACCCGGTGAGGTCGACCCCGGTCACCGAGCGCACGGCCGCCACGACGTCGCGCAGCACGGCCGCCTCGGACACCGGCGGGGCCGGGCGGCCGCTCGAGGGACTTCGCACCCCCGCAGCCTGGGTCACGACGGCGCCGGGCGCCCGACGACGACGGGTCCGGCCGGCGCGGGCCCCTCGCCCGGCGCGGCGAGCCGGACGTACCCCTCCGCGACGAGGTCGACGTCGGCGCCGGGTGCGGGCACGACGCACACGACGCGCGTGCCGGTGCCGGCGAGCTGCTCGGCGAGGGCGCGCGAGAGCTCCTCGACCGCGGCCGCGGCCACACGCGGCCCCAGCGGCTCCCCGGACCGGGCGCCGGCCGGTGGCCGGGCGGTCGTCAGCAGCCTCCCGCCACCCGCGAGCGGGTCGAGCGCCGCGGTCGTGGTGTGCACGAGGGAGTCCACGAGGAGCGCCCACGTCCGCCGCCAGGCCGCCGGCTCGACGTCGCGCACGGCCGCGCCGGACGCGGTCTCCTCCGGCGTCACGACGTGCACGAGCACGTCGAGGCCGCCGAGGTGCTCGACGGTGTCGCCGACGAGCTGGTGGCACCGGGCGTGGTCGGTGAGGTCGGCGGGCAGCAGCAGTCCCGCGCGCCCGGACCTCGTCACGAGGTCCTCCGCCTCGCGCGCGTCGTCGTGGGCGTCGGGGCGGTCGAGGTCGTAGGCCACGGCCACGTCCGCACCGGCCCGGGCGAGCGCGGCGACGACGTGCCGGCCGAGGCCGCGCTCGCCGCCGACGACGAGCGCGCGGTCACCGTCCAGCGGCCGCCGGGGCGTCCCGCGGGCCGGACCCGCCGCCGACGGCGTCGTGCCGTCCCGGCCCGTGCCTCCCGTGCCCGCCCCACCGCCGGGAGGACCCCGGTGGTCGGTGGGGGACGGTCGGGCGGGCACGGGAGGTGCTCCTGGTCAGCCGGGGCGCCGCCCCGGCTCCTCCGGTTCGTGCTCGAGCTCGGTCCGCAGCCGCGCCAGCGCCCTGGACAGCAGGCGCGACACCTGCATCTGCGTGACGCCGATCTGCTCACCGATCTCCGACTGGGTCTTCTCCGAGAAGAAGCGGAGCGACAGGATGTGGCGGTCGCGGGCGGGCAGCCGCGCGAGCAGCTGCTCGAGAGCCACCCGGTCGGCGACGCCGGCCTGCTCGGGCTCGCCGCTGGAGACCGTGTCGGCCCACGACGCGCTGCTGTCGTCGCCCGGAGGGGCGTCCAGCGAGGCCGTCGTGTACCCGTTGCCGGACACGAGCGCCTCGAGCACGTCCTCCTCGCTGGCCTCCAGGGCGCGTGCGACCTCCGCGACGGTGGCCGAGCGGCCGAGCTCGCCCGCCAGCCGCTGCGTGACCGAGGCGACGGCGGCCCGGAGCTCCTGGACGCGCCGCGGCGGGCGGACCGCCCAGCCCGTGTCGCGGAAGTAGCGCTTGATCTCGCCCGTCACGGTCGGCGCGGCGTAGGCCATGAACTCCGAGCCGCGCTCGCTGTCGTAGCCGTGCACGGCCTTGACGAGGCCGAGCGAGGCCACCTGCACGAGGTCGTCGACCGCCACGCCCCGGTCGCGGTAGCGCAGGGCGAGTGCGCGCGCCGCAGGCAGGTTGAGCAGCACGACCTCGTCCTTGAGCAGACGGGCCTCCGTCTCGTCGTCGCACGTCGCTATCCGGTCGAACAGCTCGCGGGTGCGCTGCTCGACGTCGGCCCGGGCGCCGGCGCGCTCCTCGGCCCGTGCGGTCACGCGGTCACCGCCACGGCGTCGTCGACCGGCGCGGGTGACAGGGCCTCGTGCACGTCGGCGACCACGTCGGTGAACCGGCCGGGGTCGTACGCGGCGCGGACGCGCTCGTGACCGGCCAGCCCGTACGCCTCGAGGCGGAAGGCGTCGGCGAGGAGGTCGGCGACGGCCTGCCGGGTCCCGGTCCGGTCGCGCGGCTCCACGACGAGACCGCTCACGCGGTCGACGACCATCTCGTCGGCGCCGCCGGTGGCGGACACGACGACCGGACGGCACGCCGCCATGGCGGCGAGCACCCCGAGGCCGCGCCCCGGCTGGCTCGAGACGTCGACGACGACGTGCGCCTCGCCGCAGAGCTGGTCGGCCGGCCGCCGCTCGACGACGCAGCGGGTGCCGAGGCGTCGCACGACGGGCAGGGTGCGCAGCCGCTCCTTGACCAAGCCCGCGGACGCCTCGTCGAGGCCGGTCGTGCGACCCACGACGAGCCGGGCGCCCGGGTGGTGCAGGACGGCCTCCGCGACGGGCCGCAGGCTGGCGACGTCGGCGGGGTCGCCGAGCGACAGGACGGTGACGGGCTCGCCCTCCGCGACGACGGCCGGGTCGATGTCCGGGCCGACGGCGAGACCGGGGTTGGCCACGCGGAGCACGCCCGCGGGCACGCCGCGGCTCGTGGCGACCGCCCGCGCCCAGTCGGTCTCGACGATGACGGCGTCGGCCGCGGCGAGCGCGGCCCACCCGAGGCGGCCGAGGACCGAGCCGTCGAGCCGCTCGTCGCCCGGCCAGGACGGCAGCTGGTCCGCGTGCGCGACGACGGGGACGCCCGTGCGGGCCCGGGCGGTCGCGGCCACGGCGGTCGCGCGCCAGCCGACGGCGTGCACGCTCCCCTCCTGGGCGACGTCGCCGAGCCGCTTGGCGATGGGACCTGCGGCGGAGATGCCGTCGTGGCGCTGCGCGCCCGCAGGCGCGGGCTCGTACACGTCGACGTCGACGCCGACGGCGGTCCCGCCGCAGTGGTCCAGGACGGCCGGTTCGAGGGCGGAGGCGAGGCGCACGTCGTGGTCTCGCGCGCGCAGGCGGGCGGTGAGGGCAGCCGCGTCGGCGAGGCTGCGGGCGGATGCCGCGAGCGGACGCCGTCCGGCGGGTCCCACGAGGACGGTGACGGTCATGACCCAGCTCCACGTGTCGCTGGCAGAGGCGCCGTTGGTCTGGAGCGCCGGTCCCCGGGATCATCTGGCCCCCCGGGACAGATCTCCTGTCTAGCGGGGATGTCGCCGGTTGTCGACCGCAAAGTGGTCGGAAAGGGATGCCGGACGCGCATGGGGCGCGTCGCATCGGGGAACGCTCCTCTCGAGGTGCACCCGTCGCAGGAGACAGGACCAGCCGCTCCGGACGGGGACCCAGAGGAGAGGAGCACCATGGCAGCAGCCGACGTCCCGAGACACGAGGGCAGCTCGTTCGAACCGGTGCCGCGCGCCCCGCAGGACACCGCCCGGCCGTACCCGCCGGAGGCGGCGCCGGTGTCGCCGGAGCCGGACACCGAGCCTGCGCAGGTGACCGGCGAGCAGACGGACCCCCTTCCTCGGGAGCTGCACACGGACAACACCCGCCCCGGCGACGACGCCGCCGACGAGCCGACGCCGGCCGCCGCCGGGACGACGGACGACGGCACGGAGCCGCCCGACTGACCCACCGGTCCCGCGCCCCGGCGGACGGTTCCGGTCCGCCGGGGTGGGGCCGGGTGATGGTCCTCGGGTCGACGGCCCTCCCGTGCGGCGCGGGCCTGGCACAGTACGGCCATGGCGCGGCGGGCGGGCGCGCGCGGGCCGGGGCCGCTGTGGGAGCGCGCACCGACCCGGCTCGCGCGGCAGGGGGCGTGGGGGCTGCTCGTGCTCGCCGCGCTGCTGCTCGTCGCGACGGCGGGTGCCGCCG
Organism: Aquipuribacter sp. SD81; assembly: GCF_037153975.1. Lineage (NCBI taxonomy): Bacteria > Bacillati > Actinomycetota > Actinomycetes > Micrococcales > Intrasporangiaceae > Aquipuribacter > Aquipuribacter sp. SD81. The sequence continues at coordinate 28,091 of NZ_JBBAYJ010000010.1, read as the reverse complement.
AGGTCCTGTCGGCGTCGGCGTTCCAACGCCAGGCCGTCGACCGGGTCGTGTCCGCCGTCCCGCCGGGCGCACCACCCCGGGTGGCGCCCGTGCTGCGCATGACGGGCGTCCCCGGGCCGGGTCCCGAGCTCGACGTGCTGCTCGAGCGCGTCGACGCGCTGCCCGGCATGCGACCCGCCGAGCTGCTCGGCCGCTCGTTCGGCGACGAGCTGCAGACCGAGGCGCTCGTCCGCGTCGAGGGGCTCGTCGTAGGACCGGACGGCGAGACCCCGGCGCGGCTGGTGTCGGTCGACGACGTCGGCTCCCGGGTCGTGACGGTCCAGGGCGAGGCACGCGCCGTCCCCGACGGCCCCGAGCCGAGGGTGTGGCTCGGCGCGGACACCGCCGCCGCGCTCGGGGTGCGGCCCGGCGGGACGGTCGAGGTCCTCCAGCGCACGTCGAGCGGCTCGCGCCTCGTGGCCGAGGAGCGCCGGGAGGCGGTGCTCGCCGGAGTCGTCGGGACCGCCGGCGACGGCACGACACCCGCCGACGTGCCGGGCTCGACCTTCTGGGCCGAGCGCGCGGCACGGCTGCCCTCCGACCCCGGTCAGCAGCGGCGGGCCCCGGTCGTGCTCGCCGAGCCGCTGGACGCCGCCCGGCTCGCCGGCTCGCTCGGCGACACGCTTCTGTGGTCGGTCGACTCCCGCCTCGACGACGGCATCACCCCCGAGCGGCTGTTCGCCGCCGCCGCCGCCACGAGCCGGCTGCAGCAGTCGGTGGCGGCGCGGCCGCCGCAGGTCGACGAGGACCTGCCGTTCCTCGCCGTCAGCGGGTTGCAGGGCCTCGCGGCCGACGCGCAGGACGTGGCCCTCCGCACGGTCCGGGAGGCGCGTCCCGCCGCGCTCGGCGCGATCGGGCTGGGCCTGGCGCTCGTCCTGGCGGTCGCGGTCCTCGACGTCGCCCGGCGGCGGCTCGAGCTCGAGCTGCTCGTGGGCCTCGGTCACCGACCGGTCGCCGTGGCGGCGCTGGGGGTCGTCGAGGTGCTGCCCGCCGCCCTGCTCGCGTGGGCGCTGTCGCTGCCGCTCGCGTGGGCCGGCGTCCTCGCGGTCACCGGGGCGCAGCCGCAGGCCGTCCTGCTGCCGGCGGCGGCCGCGCAGGCCGGTGTCGTCGTGGCGGCAGGCGTCCTCGCGCACGGTGCCGTGCAGGGTGCCGCGGCGCTCGCGGCCGCGCGGCGGGGCTCGCGGCAGGAGCGGACCGAGCGGCGCGGTGTCCCGTGGCGACCCGTGCTCGTCGCGGCCACCCTCGCCGCCGTGGTCGGCCTCGTCGTCGCCCCCGTCGGCGACGCCCGCGGCCTCGACCTGCTCGTGCCCGTCCTCGTCGGCGCGTCGGCCGGGGCGCTCGGGGCCGGGCTCGTTCGCCGGCTCCTCACGCGGCGCGCCGGCGGTCGACCGCCCGCGGCGGCCACGGCACGCGCCCTCGGCGTCACGGTGCTGCGTCGCCGGCTCGCTGCGGACGACGGTCGCGTCGTCGTGGTGACGGCGCTTGCGGCGGCGACCGCCCTGGCGGTCCACGTGCTCGCCGGGGGCGCGCTCGTGGGCCGGGCGGTCACCGACAAGGCCGCGGTGCTCGCCGCCGCGACCTCGGTCGTGGAGGCGTCGTTCCCGGTCGAGCTCGACCCCACCATGCCCGTCGACGGGCCGGTCCGGGGGATCCGGGCCCCCGCGGGGTCCACGGTCGTGCTGCGCGACAGCGGCACCCTGCCCGGCGACACCCGGGTCGACGTCGTCGTCGTGCAGCCCGACGAGGTGCGGACGGCGGCGCTGTGGGGGGCCGCGGGCGGCCCGCTCGAGCGGGCGCGCGCCGCCCTCACCGGGCTCGCGGCCGCCGACCGCGAGGCAGTGCCGGACGGTCCGCCCCGGTACCCCTTCGACCCCACCCGGCCGCCGGTCGACGAGGACGAGGACCCCCTGCCCCCGCCGGTGCCGCCCGGCCGCGCGCCGGTCCTGCTCGTGGGGGACCCGGCGGGTCTCGCAGTCGGCGACAGCACGTCGCTGCAGACCTCGGGCGGGCGCGTCGCGCTGCAGGTCGTGGGGCACGTGCCGGCGTTCCCCGGGCTCGACCCCGACCTGCCCACGGGGCTCGTCGCGGCCACGTCGTCGTACTCGCCGCGGCTGCCGAACGGTGACGTCCGCTTCGTGTCGCGGTCGCCGCTCATCGGCGTCGACCGGGCAGAGGTGTGGTCCTCGCTGCCGCTGGCGGACCTCACGGCCGCGCTGGTCGACCGGGGCGTCGACCCTGGCCTGCTCGACGACGAGCGGCGGGTCCGCTCCGCGTCGGAGGTCCTCGTGCGGCCCGCGTTCGTCGCCGCCGGCCTCGCCGAGCCGTACCTCGTCGCGCTCGCGGGCCTGCTGCTCGCGGCGGCGGTGCTCGCGCTGTGCCTCGCGGTGGACCGGGCGGCCACCCGCACGCGGGCCGGCGACCTCGTCCTCGCCCGCGCCGGGCTCGGCGCCCGCGGCACCCGCCTGCTCCTCGTCGCCGAGGCGGTCGCCCTGCTCGTCGCGGGCGTCCTGCTCGGCGTGCTCGGCTGGGCCCTCACGCTGCCGCTGCAGCAGCGGCTGCTCGAGCCGGAGCCGTCGGTCCCGCCGCTGCTCGACACCGGGGCGGTGCCCCTCGTGCTGCCTGCGGCGGTCGCGCCGGTGGGTCTCGCCGTGCTCGCCGCGCTGGCGGCGGCCGGTGCGGTGGCGTGGGCGGGCAGCCGGGCGCGTGGGCAGGAGGAGGTGCTGCGTGGCCTCCGGTGACGGGCGCACCGCGCACGACCGGGGCGCCGGCGGCGCGGCGCGCGAGGTGGAGGCGACAGCTCCCACGGTGCGGTGCGAGGCGGTCACCCGCTTCTACCGGTCGCCGGCCGGCGAGACGCACGCGCTGCGCGGCGTCGACGCGCACTTCGACGCGGGCACCGTCAGCTGTGTGGTCGGTCCCTCGGGCAGCGGCAAGTCGAGCCTGCTCGCGGTTCTCGCGCTGCGCGAGGTGCCCGACGGCGGACAGGTCTGGCTGGCCGGGGCGCGGACCGTCCCGGCCCCCCGGGGCGCGCGCCGGCGCTGGCGCCGCGACCTCGTCGCGTGGGCGCCTCAGCGCGCGACGGAGGCCCTGCTGCCGCACCTGAGCGCGGCCGACCACGTCCGCCACGTGGCCCGGGTGCGACCCGGCGCCGCCGGCGCGGACCCGGTCGAGGTGCTCGCCGAGGTCGGGCTCGCCGACCGGCGCCGCGCCCTGCCGGCCCGGCTGTCCGGCGGGGAGCAGCAGCGGCTCGCGGTCGCCCTCGCGTGCCTCGGCGACCCGCCGCTCGTCGTCGCCGACGAGCCGACGGCCGAGCTCGACGACGACTCGGCCGCCCTCGTCCTCGCGCGCTTCCGTCGTGCGGCGGCCGCCGGGTCGTGCGTCGTGGTCTCCACCCACGACGCACGCGTCACCACGGCCGCCGAGCGGGTGCTGCTCCTGCGCCACGGCGTGCTGTCGACCGACGCGCGGCGCGGTGGGGGCGCGGAGACGGTCATCGACTCCACGGGCCGGCTGCAGCTGCCGCCGCACGCGCTGCGGCTGTTCCCCGACGGCCGGGCGGTGCTCGTGGTCGACGACGCAGGGGTCCGCGTCGTGCCGCCGGGGCCGCGGCCGTGAGCGGCCGGCACGCGGCCGGCCCGCCCGTCGCCGGCGTGCCCGCCGACGGCGCGTCCGCCGGCGGGGTCCGCGGTACGGACGGGGGCGCGCGCTCCCCAGGGGACGTCGTGGTGGTGGCCGGCGTGACGCACCGCGCGGGCGGCTCGACGGTCCTCGACGACGTGTCGCTGCGGGTGCGCGGCGGCAGCGTCGTCGTGCTCGCCGGCCGCTCGGGCTCCGGCAAGTCGACGCTGTGCCACCTCGTCGCCGGGGTGACGCGGCCCAGCGACGGGACGGTCGCCGTGGCCGGCCGGCCCGCGCAGCCCCCGCCGGCGTGGTCCGTCGTCACCCTCCTGCCGCAGCGGCTCGCGCTCGTCGAGGACCTGACGGTCGCCGAGAACGTCGAGTGGCCGTGCCGGCTCGCCGGCCGCGAGGTGCCCGACGGTCTCCTCACGGGCCTGCACCTTGCGCACCTGCTCGACCGTCCGGCCCGCTCGACGTCGCTCGGGGAGCAGCAGCGCACCGCGCTCGCCCGTGCGCTGGCGCCGCGTCCGCTCGTCGCGGTGCTCGACGAGCCCACGGGCCACCAGGACGACGCGAACGTGGACCGTGTCGTCGCCGCGCTGCGGGAGGCGGCCGCGGCCGGCTGCTGCGTGCTCGTCGCCACCCACGACGACCGGGTGGTCGCCGCAGCCGACCGCGTCGTCCGCCTCGAGGGCGGCCGTGTCGTGGAGTGAGCCGGCCCGCCGACACGACCTCCCGCGTCGACGCGCGCATAGCCTGCGCGCATGGCCCACGGGACGCACGACCACGCCGACGACCCGCGCAACGAGGACGTCCTCGTCTGGGTGAACGGGCGGCTGAGACCGCGGGCCGAGGCGGTGGTGTCGGTCTTCGACTCCGGGTTCGTGCTCGGTGACGGGGTGTGGGAGGGGCTACGGGTCCGCGACGGGCACCCCGCGTTCCTCGAGCGCCACCTCGACCGGCTCTTCCAGGGAGCCACGGCGATCATGCTCGACATCGGCATGAGCCGCGAGGAGCTGGCCGCCGCGCTCTACGAGACGCTGCGTGCCAACGGCATGCGCGACGGCGTCCACGTGCGGCTCATGGTGACGAGGGGCCTGAAGTCGACGCCGTACCAGGACCCGCGCGTCACGGTCGGCCCCGCGACGGTGGTCGTCGTCGCCGAGCACAAGGAGCCGTCGCCGCGCACCGTGAGCGAGGGGATCACGCTGTTCACCACGCACGTGCGCCGCGCGAGCCCCGACACGCTCGACCCGAAGCTCAACGCCCACAGCAAGCTCAACGACATCGCCGCGTGCATCCAGGCCTACACCGCGGGCGCCGACGAGGCGCTCATGCTCGACCCGCACGGCTTCGTCGCCACGTGCAACTCCACCCACTTCTTCGCCGTGCTCGGCACGCCCGAGCAGCCCGAGGTGTGGACCTCCGACGGTCGCTACTGCCTGGGCGGGATCACGCGGGCCAACGTCCTCGACGTGTGCCGCGCGTCGGGGATCGCCGCCCGGGAGACCACGTTCAGCCTCACCGACGTCTACTCGGCGCAGGAGGCCTTCGTCACGGGCACGTTCGCCGGTGTGGTCCCGGTGCGCAGCGTCGACGGCCGGACGATCGGCTCCGGCGCCCGCGGCCCGGTCGTCGAACGGCTCCAGCGGCTGTACGCCGAGCACGTCGAGGCGGACGTCGCCTCGCGGACGGCCCCGTGAGCGAGCCCCCGGGCGCGCCGGTCCTGCGCGTGGCGATGTGGTCGGGGCCGCGCAACATCTCCACGGCGATGATGCGCGCCTGGGAGAACCGGCCCGACACCGTGGTCGTCGACGAGCCGTTCTACGCCGCCTACCTCGCAGCCACGCGCCTGGACCACCCGGGTCGCGACGAGGTGCTCCGGGCGCAGCCGCAGGACCCCGCCGCCGTCGTCGCGGGGCTGCTCGCTCCGGTGCCCGACGGCGTGCGCGTGCACTACGCCAAGCACATGACGCACCACCTCGACGCGGTCCCCGACCTGGACTGGGTGGGGCGCTGCCGCAACGTCCTCCTCATCCGCGACCCGGCGGAGGTCGTGGCCTCCTACGTCCGTTCCCGGGAGGCGTGCGCGCCGCGGGACATCGGCCTGCTGCAGCAGGAGCGGCTCCTCGCGGTGCTGGAGCAGCTCGGCCAGCCGGACCCGCCGGTGCTCGACGCCGCCGACGTACTGCGTGAGCCGGAGACGTACCTGAGGTGGGTGTGCGACTGGCTCGGCATCCCCTTCTCCGAGCGGATGCTGGCCTGGCCCGCCGGCCCTCGGGACTCCGACGGCGTCTGGGCGCCCCACTGGTACGACGCCGTCCTCGCCTCGACGGGCTTCGCGCCGTACCGGGAGCGGCAGGTGCACCTGGACCCCCGAGGGGCCGCTGTGGCCGCGGCCTGCCGACCGGCCTACGACCGGCTGCGCGAGCGCCGCCTGCGGCTGGCGGGCTGAGCCGGCCCGTGCGCCGGGGTCAGCCCCCGAGCGCGCGCACCCGGTCGATGAGGCCGTCGGCCGCGAAGTCGAGGAAGGCGTGGGGGTCGGGACCCACGTCCATGAGGACGAGGTGGTCGTAGCCGGCCTCGGCGAAGGGCCGGGCCTGCTCGACGTGCCGCTCGACGTCCGGCCCGCAGGAGAACTGGCCCTTGATGTCGTCGAGGGTGACCGTGCCGCTCGCGGCGTCGAAGTTGACGGGGTTCGGCAGCTCCGCCATCACCTTCCAGCCGCTCAGCGTCCAGCGCGACGTGCGGTGCGCCTCCTGGGCGGCCTCGTCCTCGGTCGTACCGAAGGCGAGCGGCACCTCCGCGTAGGACGGACCGGTCCCGCCGGCCTCGCGGAACGTCGCGAGCAGGTCCGGGTCGGGCTCGGTGACGAACAGGCCGTCGCCCTTGTCCGCCGCGAGGCGCGCGGCCCGCGGACCGCCGGCCGCGACCGCGAGGGGGACGGGCTCCTTCGGCAGGTCGAACACGCGGGCGTCCTCCAGCGTGAGGTAGCGGCCCTCGTAGGACTGGTAGCCGCCCTCGAACAGCCTGTGGATGATCTCCAGGGCCTCCACGAGCATGGCGTGGCGGACGGACACCGCGGGCCAGCCGCCACCGACCACGTGCTCGTTGAGCCGCTCGCCCGCGCCGATCCCGAGCGTGAAGCGTCCGTCGCTCAGCAGGGCGGTCGTGGCGGCCGCCTGGGCGACGACCGCCGGGTGGTAGCGGATGATCGGGCACGTCACGCCGGTGGCCAGGCCGAGGCGCTCGGTCCGGGCGGCGAGCGAGCCGAGCATGGTCCACGTGAACCCGCTGTGACCCTGCTCCTCCAGCCAGGGGTGGTAGTGGTCGCTCAGCTCGACGAAGTCGAAGCCGGCGCGCTCGGCGTGCACGCCGAGCTCGATGATCTCCTTCGGGTCGTGACCCTCCGTGGCGAGCTTGAAGCCGACCTGCATGTGGTGTCCTCCGGTGCGTCGGTGGTGTGTCGTCGTCCCTGTCGCCACACCGGTACCCGCAGCACCGCGCGCCTACGCACCCGGCGCGCGCGGGAACGGCCGCCCCGGGGCCCCGCGCATGGCTAGGGTGCGCGCGTGCTGGGGCGGACGACGGCGGGCAGCCCGGACGGGACGACGTCCTTCGGTGGGCTGCTGCGCGACCTGCGGGAGCGGGCGGGGCTGACCCAGGAGGAGCTCGCGGCGCGGGCGGGGCTGACCCCGCACGGCGTCGGGGCGCTGGAGCGGGGAGTGCGCACGCGCCCCTACCCCCACACGGTCCGCTCCCTCGCCGACGCCCTCGGTCTGGCCGACGACGACCGTGCGCGTCTGGTCGCGGCCGTCCCCCGCCGGCCTCCGCGTGCCGCCTCAGCAGCGCCGCCCGCGGACCCCGGGGGACCCGGTGGCGACACGGCCCCCGGGCCGCCGGGTCCTGCCGGTGGCGCAGGAGGGCGTGGCCGCGCGTCCGCGCCGGTGACCCCGCTGGTGGTGCCCCCGACGTCGCTGCACGGGCGGGACGACGACGTCGCCGAGGTCGTGTCGCTCGTGCGGGGCGGGGCGCGGCTCGTCACCCTCACCGGGCCGGGCGGGGTCGGCAAGACCCGCCTCGCGGCGGCAGCGGCGGCCGCGCTGCGGGACGGGCACCCCGACGGCAACGTCGCCGTGCCGCTCGTGCCGCTGCTCGACCCCGCCGACGTGGTTCCGGCCGTGGCCCGGGCCACCGGCGCCGACGGCGACGGTCTCGATGCGGTCGTCGACCGCCTCACGGGGTGCCGGCTGCTGCTCGTGCTCGACAACTTCGAGCACCTGCTGCCCGCCGCGCAGGACGTCGGGGTCCTGGTCGCGCGCTGCCCGGAGCTCACGGTGCTGGTGTCGAGCCGGGCGCCGCTGAGGGTGCGGGGCGAGGCCGAGCACCCCGTGCCGCCGCTCGCCCTGCCGTCGCGGGGCACCCGTGACCTGGCCGCGCTCGCGGCCTCGGCCGCCGGTGCGCTCGCCCTCGAGCGGGCCCGGGCCGCCGCGCCGGGTGCCGGGGCGCCGACCGGCGACGACGTCGAGGCCCTCGCCGAGCTGTGCCACGTGCTCGCCGGCCTGCCGCTCGCCCTCGAGCTCGCCACCGCCCGGCTCCGTCTGCTGACCCCGGGGGAGCTGCTGGACAGGCTCGACGAGCTGTCGCCCGCGTCCGCGGCGCGCGACCTGCCCGAGCGCCAGCGCACGATGCGGGCTGCCCTGGACTGGAGCCACGACCTGCTGAGCGGACCGGAGCGGACGGTCTTCCACGTGCTCGGCGTGTTCCGCGGCGGGGCGGTGCTGACCGCGGTGGAGCAGGTCGTCGCGGCGAGCACCGACGTGGCGCGGGAGCAGGTGGTCGGGCTGCTCTCCGCCCTCGTCGAGCACTCGCTGGTGACGGCGGCCCGGGGACCGGGTGGTGCCGTGCGCTACGGGATGCTCGAACCCGTCGCCCAGTACGCCCGCCTGCACCTGCGGGGCGAGGAGCTCCTCGCCGTGGAGGCCGCCCACGCGGAGTGGGCAGCGGACTTCGCGGACCGGCTCGCGCCGGCGCTCGAGCGTGAGGAGCAGGTCGCCTGGCTCGAGCGCACCGACGCGGAGGAGGCCAACCTGCTCGTCGCCGTCGAGCGGGCCCTCGCGGGCGGTGGCGCGCTCACCGCGACCCGCATCGTCTGGTCGACGTGGCTGTACTGGTGGATGCGCGGGCGCATCAGCACGGGCCGGCGCGCGGCCGAGCACGCCCTCGGCGCGGCCGGGGACGCCGTCCCGGTCGAGTGGCGGGCGCGGCTGCACCTGGTCCTCGCGAGCATGGCCTTCGCGGCGGACGACGTGCCGGTCGCGACGGCCGAGTGGGCCATGGCGCGCAGCCTCGCCCCGGCGGACATGCCGGCCGTCGTGGCCGGGGCGACCGCCGGCAGCGGCCTGACCGCGCTGGCCGTCGGTGACCTGCCCGGCGCCGAGCGCTGGTTCGGTACCGGCCTGGCCAACGCCGAGCGGGCGGGGGAGGAGGGCAGCTGGCTGCGGTCGCTCACGCACGTGTGGCTCGGGACCGTCGCACTGCTGCGGGGGGACGTCGACGTCGCGGCGCGCGAGGCGACGACCGGGCTCTCGCTCGCCCGGGAGCGCGGGGACCGGCTCGTGTCCTACGTCGCGCTCTTCACCCTGGCCCGCGTGGCCCTCGCGCACGGCTCGGCCGGTGAGGCGCGCGACCGCCTGCACGAGGCGTGCCGGCTGTCGGTCGAGACCGGCGACGCCGCCAACCTCGCGTTCGTCCTCGACATGCTCGCGGTCGTGGAGTCGGCCGACGCCCGTCACGACCGCGTCCCGGTCCTGGTCGGCGCCGCCCTCGGGCTGCGGGAGTCGGGGAGCGCGCCCGTCTACGGCTTCTACGTCCCGGACGGTGAGGCGTACGACGCCGCGGTCGCCCGCTCGCGGGAGGTGCTCGGACCGGACGGGTTCGACGACGCCCTCGACCGGGGCCGGGGACTCGACGTCGCAGCCTGCGCCGCGCTCGTCCTCGGCGGCTGAGCGCGACGACGCGCGGGACCCCGCCACCGGGTCGCGGTGGCGGGGTCCCCACGCAGTGAGGAGGGCGCTGGTCAGAACTTCCTCATGCCGGCGCCTGGGAGGCCTCGAGGGCGATACCGATCAGCTGCTCGCCGTAGCCGGCGAAGAAGTGGTCGATGCCCTTGCCGTCGGAGGACTTGTCCGAGGCCTCGTCCATGCTCCTCGGGACCGTGAACTTCTCGAACACCGTGAAGCTCGTCGGCACGCCGGCCTGCGCGGTCAGCTCGACGGCGTGGGCGACCTGCGCCTCCGTGAGCGGCTGCGGGAACAGCTCCGGCATGAAGAAGTGGACGGAGGAGTAGAGCTCGGCGACCTGGAGCGTGTACCAGTTGGCGGAGTTCGCGGCACCGGCGTTGCCCTTGTCCGAACGGTTCGCGACGTAGCACTCGTGGGCCGACGCGGCACCCGCACCGCTCACGACCAGGGCGGCCGCGAGCGCGAGGGTGGTGGTGGTCCTGCGGATCATCGTGGGGTCTCCCGTTGGTCCTGCGGCGGCACCGTGCCGCCGACTGCCAGGAGCCTGTCGCGGAGGCCCTCGCCGGCACCACGACCAGCACGCGCACGCGACCCGCACGCGACCCGCACGCGACCCGCACACCTGCCCGCCTGCCCGCGTGCGTGCTGCTGCACCGGGCCGAGGAACAGCGCGTCAGGGCACCTCGCGGGGTCGCGCTCAGCGGGCGTCGAGGAGCAGCAGGACCGCGAGCACGCGCCGGTTCACCTGCGGGGAGGCCTCGAGCTCGAGCTTGCGGAACACGTGCGCGGTCGTCGCCTCGACCGTCCGCTCGCTCACGTGGAGCCGCTGCGCGACGGCGGCGTTCGACCAGCCCTGCGCCATGAGGCGCAGCACGTCGAGCTCGCGCCGGCTCAGGCGTGCGAGGAGGTCCGGGGTGGCCCGCCCGTCGCGCCCGGGCGGCGGGTCGGGCGCGGTCCCCGGCCCGGGTGTCGTCCGCCCGTCGGGTCCCGTGGCCGGGGGAGCCTCGACCGCACCGGTCCGCCGGCGCGGCACGTGCAGCACCGTGACGGGCTGCGACGCCGCGCGGTGCGACGGCACCGGCGTGCCGGGCTCAGTCCCCTCGCCGACGTGGACCACCGCCGGGCGTCCCGCGAGGGCCTGCACGAGCAGCGCCACCTCGGTGACGCGGGTGCTGATGAGGGACAGCAGCAGCGACTCCTCCACCGGCTGCGCCGCCGGGCCGCCGGCGCGGGACCTCACCTCGAGGACCGGAGCGGGCTCCGTGCGCGTCGAGGGCACCACGTGCCGGGTCGCTGAGTCCATGCCGTCGCCTCCGCGGGCGCACCGCCTCCCGTCCGGGTCCGGCAGGGCCCGCGACGGCGCGCGCACGGAATGCTGCCACTCCGGACGCCGCCAAGCACGCGATTTCCGCGAAAGCGGGTGGAGTCGGCGCGACCACGGTCGCCGCCCGTCGTCGGCGATGACTTCCCGTGCCCCGGCCGGTCGGTGCACGTGAGCGGCGCGCCGCCGCCGGAGAGGGGAGCCGTCATGTCGTGGCCCGACCCGCTGCACCGGCCCTACCCACGGGCCGTCCACACCGGTGCCGACGGTGAGGTGTCGGCGTGGCTGCGCCGCGACGGCGCCCCGCCCGACGTCACGTACCCCAGCGGCGGCACGTGCGAGTACCTCGCGACCGGCGACCGGACGCGCGGGCGGTTCGGGCTGTACCGGTGGACCTTCGGCGAGGCCGAGACGGGGCCTGAGCCGCACTTCCACCGGTCGATCTCCGAGCAGTTCTACGTGCTGTCCGGCGAGGTGCGGCTGTTCGACGGCCGCGACTGGCTGACGGCGGGGGTCGGCGACTTCCTCTACGTGCCCGAGGGCGGGGTGCACGCCTTCCGCGGCTCCGGTGGTGCGTCGATGCTGCTGGTGTTCGCCCCCGGCGGCCCGCGCGAGGACTACTTCGAGACGCTCGCGCGCGGCGCACCGACCGACCCGGTCGAGCGGGCCCTGTTCATGGCCCGCCACGACACGTACTGGGTGTGAGGTGCGGCGGCACCCACGTCGAGGCGGGTCACCGCCCGCCGTGGTGCCGGCGCATCTCGGCCGCCAGGGCCGGGTCGAGCCCGTCGAGGTGCTCGACGACCGAGCGGACCACCTCCGGTGCCTTGTCCTGGCTCAGCTTGGCGCGCCCCTCGAACCGGTCGACGCGGAGGTGGAAGCCGACGGTGCCGCGCGCGAGGGCCCGGGTCCCCGCCTCGTCCTCGGCGAGGCGGCGAGCGCCCGGCCGGCCTGCCTCGAGGTGGTCGGTGAGGGCGGCGAGCGCCGCCCAGTTCTCCTCGGGCCCGAGCAGGCGCGGCGTCCCCCACAGGTGGACGGTGACGTGGTTCCACGTCGGCACCACCTGCTCCGGCGGGTACCAGCTCGGCGACACGTAGTGCTGCGGGCCCTGCACGACGACGAGCACCTCGTGGCGGCCCAGCTCGTGACGCTCCTCGTCGGGCCGGCCCACGTGGCTGAACAGCGCGAGCCCGTCGGCCGCCTCGTCGAGCAGCACCGGGTAGTGCGAGGCGACCAGGCCCGCCTCCGTCGCGCTGACGAGGGTCGCCCACGGGTGGCGCCTCACGAGTCGGCGCACCTCCTCCGGGTCGTCCATGCGGTACGGCGGCTCGGTGCGCATGTCGGCGGCTCCTCGCTCGGGTCGGCTCCCGCCACCGTGGCCCCGTCGGCTCCGGCGCGCAGCCCGGTGCAGGTGCCCGGCGCGCGCGCCTCGGCGAGCATGGGGGCGTGGCGGACGAGGCGGCTGACGGCGGTCACGGCTTCCCGGACGGCTTCTTCGACCGGTTCGACGACTCGCCGGACGCGCGCTTCTACGACCAGCCGCGCCTCGTCACCCACATCGACGACCGGGCGGTCGCGGCCGTCGGGGCGCTGTACGCCGAGCTGGGCGTCGACGGCTCGGCGCAGGAGCCGCGCCGGGTCCTCGACCTCATGGGCTCGTGGGTGTCGCACTTCCGTGTCCCGCCGCACGAGCTGGTCGTGCTCGGGCTCAACGCCGCCGAGCTCGCCGCGAACCCCGCCGCGACGGAGCGGGTCGTGCGGGACCTCAACGCCGACCCGTCACTGCCCTTTCCGGACGCCTCGTTCGACGCCGTCGTCTGCTGCGTGTCCGTCGACTACCTCGTCCGTCCCGTCGAGGTGCTGCGCGAGGTCGGCCGCGTCCTGCGGCCGGGTCAGCCGGTGGTGCTGACGTTCTCGAACCGGCTGTTCTGGACCAAGGCGGTGCGGGGGTGGCTCGAGGCCGACGAGGCGGGCCGCTGCGACATCGCGGCCGCGTACGTGCGCGCCGCGGGCGGCTTCGACGAGCCGGAGGTCAGCCTCCGCACGCCGCGCGCCTCGGCCGGCGACCCGCTGTGGGCGGTCGTCGCCCGGCGCCGGGGCGTGGCGACCGCGGCTGCGGACGACGGCGTCAGCGCAGGGTGAGGGCCGCGCGGACCGCGGCGGCCGTGGCCGCCGCGTGCGCGTCGTCGCGGTAGCGCCGCCGCGGGCCGAGCCAGCGGCTCAGGCCGTCGTCCCGGTGGCGGGGGATGACGTGCTGGTGCACGTGCGGCACGGACTGGCTGACGACGTTGTTGACGATGAGCAGCGCCCCGTCGGCTCCCGTCGCCTGCTCGACCGCCCGCTGGAGCGCCTGGCTCGCGGCGAGCCAGTCCGTCGCGAGGTCGGCCGGGATCTCGTCGTGGGTCTGCACGTGCACGACCGGCACGAGCAGCACGTGGCCGTGGAACAGGGGGTTCCGGTCGAGGAAGCCCACGACCCGGTCGGTGCGGAGCACCTCGTGGGCGGGCGCGGCGCCCGCGACCACCGCGCAGAACACGCAGCGGGCGCGGGACCCGCGCGGGGTGTAGTCCGGCGCCACCGGTGCACTGTGCCCGGCCCCGGGACGGGGCGCGAGCCGGCGGCGTGCTCCCTCAGTCGCCGAGGCCTGCCCGGTCGACCTTGCGGTGGAAGCGCATGCCGGCGAGACCGCCGAGCACGGCCCCGACCAGGGCGACGAGGGCGACCGCGAGCGCGGCGACGACGGCGCTCGTCGTGAGGGCGTCCGTGCCGACCGGGATGCTCGGGAGGCTGTCGGGCTGCGCGAGGACGTCGAACCGGTCCCCGGCGACGGCCCCGAGCGCGGCCACCACGACGGCGACCACGACGGCCCACAGCCAGACCGCGAGCCCCTGCACGGCCCCGCCGAAGCGGGCCATGCGACCGGCCACGTACCCGCCGCAGAAGTACGCGACGAGCAGGACGACGAGCAGGGCGATGCCACCGGCGACGCCGCTGGCCTGCGCCGAGCCGGCCGCGTCGTCGGCGGCCTCGCTCGCGGTCGTGCCGGTGGCCAGGCCGACGACGGTGCCCGCGGCGGCCAGCACGGCGGCCAGCAGGACCGTGGTGCCGGTGGCGGTGAGCCAGCCGAAGAACGCCGACCCCACCTTGACGCCCCCGTAGGCGGCCTTCTCCTTCGCCACGACGCTCGTGCGGTCCCGGGCGAGGAGCCCGGTCGAGACCGCTCCCGAGCCGTCGTCGGCCGCCGGGGCCGGGGCCGTGCCGTGGTCGCCGTCGGCGTCGTGGTCGGAGGGCGGGCGGGTCGGTCCTGTGCTGCTGCTCATGGGTGCCTCTCGGGTGCGGGGCCGGTGGGCCCGGCGCGCCGCGACGGCGTCGCGGCGTGCCGGGGGTCTGGGGCGGGCCGGCCCGGTCCGGACCGGCCGTCGCTCAGCGGCGGGCGTCGGGGCGGGGGGCGTCGGAGCCCTCGCCGCCGTCGACCTGCTCGATCTGCTCCTTGCGGACCTGCTCGGTGACCTCGCGGTCCTCGGTCACGGTCTCCGTGCCGACGCGGACGCGCTCGACCGGGACGGTCTCCTTGTCGACGGTGACCCGCTCCTCGGTGAGGACCACCTCGTGCTCCTCGGAGGTGAGGTCGCCGCCGCTCATGGCCTCGTCGCGGTTGGCGTCGGTCACGGGCTCGCGCTCGAGCCGGACCTCCTCGTGGCTGACCGGCACCGTGGTGGTGACGTCCTCCGTCACGACGTACTTGCGCAGCCGGGCGCGTCCTCTCTCGACCCGCTCGGTGCCGACGTGCAGCTGCTCCTCCGAGCGCGTCATGGCCTCGTCGGTGGTGGGCCCGGAGGTGTCGCGGCCCTGGGCGCCGGCCGGGGCGCCACCGGTCTGCGCGCGGTCGGTCCGGTCGGTGCGGTCGGCCTCGTCGTGGGAGGGGTCCGCGAGCCCGTAGTGGCGGTACAGCTCGCCCTCCTGCTCCTGCGAGAGGTGACCGGCGGAGTCGTCGACGCGCGGGGCGCCCTTCACCGTGTCCTTCGCGTAGGGGACGGTGACGCGGCTGCCGTCCGCGGTGCCCTCGGCGAGCGGCACGAAGGACTGCGAGGTGCCGAACAGGCCGGTCGTGACCGTCACCCACTCCGGCGTGCCGGTCCTGTCGTCGAGGAAGACCTGCCCGACGGAGCCGAGCTTCTCGCCGTCGCGGCCGACGACCGTGCCGTCGCCGTCGAGCAGTGCCTGGACCTGGTCAGTGGTGATCATGTCTGCTCCTGGTGTGCGTGGGTCCGACCCGGGCGTGTGCCGGGCGGGTGGGGCGGCGCGGCGCGAGCGGCCGGGCGCTCTGGGCGTCGTGGGCGTCCCGCTGGGCGGCGGCGGTCCCGTCCTGCGGGGCGGTGAGGGCCGGTGCGACGCACGGGTCCACGGCGCGGGTCGTCGTCGTACGGGGACCGCGGCGATGCCACGCGGGAGGCGGTGCGCTGCGGCCGTGCTGCCGCGCGTCACCGGGTCCGGGGCGACACGCCCGCAAGGTGCGGGCTCGCGACCCCTACCCCGGGAGCGGGTCCGCAAACCCGCTCGCCGCCGTCGGTCCGCCGCCGCGCCGCGCACCGTCGGAGGAGACCGGCGTCGGTGACGCGGGGGCTACAGTCGCGGCACGCCTCCCGTCCTCGCGGGTGACTCGGGCGCGGAGGGCTGATGCCGTCGGTGGCTGTCGCCCGCATCCTCGCGGGCCTCGACGTGAGCGGGCGCTCGGCGGTGCCGCTGGTCCGCCAGCTCGTCGACGCCTGCGCCCGCCGGCTGCCGGTCAGCGGTGTCGGACTGGTGATCATGGACCGCGGGCAGCCGGTCGGGGTGGTCGCCGCCTCGGACCGCCTCGCGCAGGGCATGGAGGACCTTCAGTTCACCCTCGGGGAGGGCCCGTGCGTCGAGGCCGCGCACACCGGGCGACCGGTGCTGCTGCCCGACCTGGAGCGCTCCGGGGTGCGCGCGCGCTGGCCGGGGTTCGTGCCCGAGGCGCTCGACCGCGGCGTCCACGCCGTCTTCGCCCTGCCGCTGCGGGTGGGGGCGATCGCGCTCGGCGTGCTCGACCTGTACCGCGACCGCCCGGGCGGGCTGGACGCGGAGGAGCTGCAGTGCGCGCTCGACTTCGCCGAGGCGGCCCTCACCGTGGTGCTGCACGTGCAGTCCGCCGGCGACGGCGACGGCGGCGTGGGTCCCGACGCCCTCGACGAGGTGCGGGACAGCGCCGGCCCCGGCGCTCACGGCGACGACACCCCGGCGCCGCTCGTGCTGCTCGACGACCGCGCGGAGGTGCACCAGGCCACCGGCGTGGTCGCCGTCCAGGCGGGGGTGGGCCTCGCGCAGGCGCTCGTGCTGCTGCGGGCGCGGGCCTTCGGCACGGGCCGACCGGTCGTCGACGTGGCCCGTGACGTGCTGGCGCGGGCCACGACGTTCGCGCCGGAGGACGACGGGTGAGGGGCGGCGGCCCACCGGGGCGGGCAGCCGGACCGCAGGGCAGCAGCAGCAAGAGCAGCAGCAGCAGCGACAACAGCAGCACCAGGAGCAGCAGGAGGTCCCCATGAACAGCACCGTGCGTCTGGCGTCGGTCTTCGTGGAGCTGGCGGACACGCTGGTGGAGCGCTTCGACATCGTGGACTTCGTCCAGGTCCTCGCCGAGCGCAGCGTCGAGCTGCTCGGGGCCGACGCGGCCGGGCTCATGCTCGCCGACGAGCGGGGCGGCCTGCGGCTCATGGCCTCGACGCTGGAGCGCATGCGGCACCTGGAGACCTTCGAGCTGCAGATCGACGAGGGGCCCTGTCGGGACTGCTTCGAGACGGGCGTCGCGGTCGCCAACGTGCGCCTGGCCGACGCCCGCGAGCGGTGGCCCCGCTTCACCGAGGCCGCGCTCGCAGCCGGGTTCGGCTCGACGCACGCCCTGCCCATGCGGCTGCGGGGGCGGGTCATCGGCGCGCTCAACCTCTTCACCGACGCGGATCAGCGGATGAGCGAGGAGGACCTCCAGGTGGGGCAGGCGATGGCGGACGTCGCGACCATCGGGCTCCTGCAGGAGCGGAGCCTGCAGGAGCAGACCGTGCTGAGCGAGCAGCTGCAGTACGCGCTGCACAGCCGGGTGCAGGTCGAGCTGGCGAAGGGGATGCTCTCCGAGCGGGCCGGCGTCAGCCTGGAGGAGGCGTTCCGGCGGATGCGCTTGCACGCGCGGGGTCGCGGCCTGCCGCTCACCCAGGTCGCCGGCCAGGTGATCGACGGCACGCTCGTCCCGGACGGGCCCGCCGCGTCCTGAGCGTCCCTGCACCCCGCGGGGTGCGGCGTGCCCTACCCTCGGTCCCCACGGCCCCGGACCCGGCTGCTCCGACGCACGAGCGAGCCCGGGAGAACGAGTGGACGAGACCGGCCACCTCGCGGACACCACGCCACGACCTCCTGGGGCCGGCCCGTCGGGCGAGGCCGTCCTCGAGGCGCCCCTCACGCAGCTGCTGACGAGCCCGGCCGCGGCGCTCGTGACCGGCCTGCACGAGCGCTGGCCCGCCGACCTGTGGCTCGTCAGCCGCTTCGACGGGGCCAACGAGGTGGTGGTCGCGGCCTCGGGCCGGCAGCCCGACCCTCCGTCCGTCGGGACGCGGACGCCGTGGCTCGGCTCCCTCGCCCTCGCCCTGGCCGCCGGGGCACCCTCGTGGTGTCCTGACGTCGAGCAGGAGCCGGCGTACGCCACGGTCGGCGCGGACCGGCGCCGCGGCACCCACTCCTACGCCGGTGCCGTCGTGACCGGCCCGGACGGCCTGTGGGGCGCCGTGACCGGGGTCTCGCGGCACCGTCACGACCCGGCTCTGGCCGCCGCCGTCGCCGCCCTCGGCCTGACCGCCGGCGTCCTCGGGGCGCTGGTGGAGGTGGCGGCGGGCGACGTCTCGGGCTCGTCGCTGCTCGCGGAGCTCCGTACCCACCGCGAGCAGGCGGCCGCCGCCCGCGAGCAGGCCTGCACCGACGTGCTCACCGGGCTGCGCAACCGCCGCGGCTGGTACCGCGCGCTCGTGGTCGACAACGGCGGTCCCGAGGACCCTGCCGGCGGGACCGCGGCCGTGCTCGTCCTCGACCTCGACGGGCTCAAGGCCGTCAACGACGCGTCCGGGCACGCGGCCGGCGACCGCCTGCTCCGGCAGGTGGCGGAGCTGCTGAGCGCGGCGGTCGGCCCCGGCGACGTCGTCGCCCGCTGCGGCGGGGACGAGTTCGCGGTGCTCACGTCGGCGGCCAGGCTCGACGACCTGACCGCGCGCGTGCGCCGAGGGCTCGCCGGTCACGGCATCGGGGCGTCCACCGGGGCGGCGGTGCGCGAGGCCGGTGAGCCGCTGGGACGGACCTGGCACCGCGCGGACCTCCTCATGTACGCGGTCAAGCGCCGGCGGCGCACCGACGCCACCGTGCTGCGCCTGCGGCCGGCCGACCCCCCGCCGGAGCCCGCACGGGCGTGGGAGCCGGTGGGCCGCCGGCCCCTGTCGCGCGTGCTGCGGGACGCCGCCGTCGCCGCGAGGGACGTCGTCCCGGGCACGCTGGCGGCGTCGGTCACGGTCGTCGTCGGCGCCCGGCTCGACGCGGTGGTGCTCGACGGCCCGCCGGCCGCCGCGCTCGACGAGCGGCAGTACGACGACGGCGGTCCCGGCCGGCGCGCGGCCCTCACCGGCCACGTGGTCCGCCCCGTCGACGGCACGGGCCCGGGTTCCGTGACCGCGGCGTCGTGGGCGGACTTCGCCGCGGCGGCGCACCGGCGCGGGGTGGAGGGCTGCCTCGCCGTGCCGGTCGGCCCCGCCGAGGTGGGCCCGCTGCCCGTCGGCCCGCCGGGGGAGGTGCCGGTGCCCGACTCCCCGACCCTCTCGCTCGTGCTCTACGGCCCCGCCGCCTACACGGCCGCGGACGAGGCGGCGCTCCTCGCCCTCGCCCGCCGGATGGAGCCCGCGCTGGTCGACGCGGCGAGGTGGGAGCGGCTGGTGCGGGAGCGGCGGCAGCTGCTGCAGGCCATGGAGAGCCGGGCGGTCATCGAGCAGGCCAAGGGTGTGGTGGTCGCGACGCAGGGGCTCGACGCCGACGCGGCCTTCGCCTGGTTGCGCGTGCGGTCGAGGACGAGCAACCGCAAGCTCCGCGACGTCGCCCGGGACGTCGTCGACGGCGTGCGCCCCGAGGGGCCGGTCGCGGGCAGGGACCCAGGCGCCTGAGCCTGGGCCAGACGCTGCGCCCGGGCGGCGAGGTCGACGTCCGGGGCGTCGGCGGCCGACCGCGTCATCTCCTTCGTGACGTCCTCGGTCACGTGCAGGCTGAGCGTCGTGCGCGGCCGGGGGCCACCGCCCGCGGGCCGCGACGCCACGCCGCCGTCCGTTTCCGGTGGACGCGTCGGGCTGGGACACTCCCGGGGTGCCGACCCAGGACCTGAGCCGCCTGGCGGCGACGTTCGACACGCTGCTCGCCAACGCCCCCCTCGGCATCGGCGTGTTCGACCGCGACTGCCGGCACGTGCGCGTCAACGCCGTGCTCGCGCAGATGAACGGGCGCGACGCCGACGAGCTCATAGGCCGCACGCCCGCGGAGGTGAACGGCGAGGTGGGCGAGCAGGCGGAGACGCTGTACCGGCAGGTCATGGCCGGCGGCGAGCCGATGCGAGGCGTCCGGCTGTCCGGCGAGGTCAGCGCCCGGCCGGGGGACCGGCGCCACTGGGACCTCGCCTTCCACCCCATCCGGCTGCCGCGGGCCCGGGCTCCCGAGGGGCAGGAGCTCCCCGGCGACGGGGAGGTCGTGGGCCTGTGCGTCGTCGTCGACGACGTGACGGTCGAGACCGAGCTCGCCGCGCAGGTGCAGCGCTCCTCCGCGCGCATCGAGCACATCACCGAGTCGATGGTCGTCGGCTACCTCGCGATGGACGCGGACTGGCGGGTGACGCACGTCAACGCCCACGCCGTCGCCGCCCTCGGACGCAGCCGCGAGGCCCTCGTCGGGCGCACCATCTGGGAGCTGTTCCCCGAGACGGTCGGCACCGCCTTCGAGGAGGGCTACCGCCGGGCGCGCGACTCGGCCCGCCCCGTCAGCTTCGACGCGTACTACCCGCCGCCGCTGGACGCCTGGTACGAGGTGCGGGCCACCCCGGAGGGCGACGGCGTCGCGCTGTACTTCACCGACATCACCGTGAGGGTGCGGGCCCAGCGCGACGCGCAGGTCGCTCTCAGGCGCGCCGAGCTGCTCGCCGAGGCCGGGGAGCTCTTCGCGGGCGTGGCCGACGCCGAGGAGGCACTCGCCGCGCTCGCCGGACTGCTCGTGCCGGCCGTCGCGGACTGGGCGGTCGTGACGGTCGTCGAGGGCGCCGTCGACGACCCGGACGGCGCGCACGACCCACGACGGCGGAAGGCGACGTCGGTCCTCGACGAGACCGCCGACCGGGTGCGTGCGGCCGCCCGGCTGCAGCGGATGCACGACGTCGCCGTCGCGCACCGCGACCCGGCCCGGGTGGGTGACGTCGAGCGCTACGCGGCCGCGCGCCTCGACGCCTACCGGTCCTCGCCGGTGCCGACCGTGTCGCCGTACATGGCGCGGGCGCTGCTCGACGGCGCACCCAGCGTCATCGCCTCCGGGGCGACGGCGGCGGTGCGCGACACGTTCCCCACGCACCCGCCCCACCCGGCGGTGCACGCGCTGGAGGCGCTCGCCCCGGAGTCGGCCCTCATGGTCCCGGTCGTGGCCCGCGGCCGGACCCTCGGCATGGTGAGCCTGTGCTGGGACGCGGCGCCCGCGCACCGAGCGGACGCCTCCGGCGCCTCGGTGGCAGCGGGAGCGCGGCTCGGGGCCAGCCCGGTGGAAGAGCTCGGGGTCGACCCCGTCGACACGCGCACCGCACTGGGCGCGAGCGGCCCGACCCCCGAGGTCGTGTCGCTGGTGCGCGCGGTCGCCGACCGCGCGGGGATCGTCGTCGACGCGGTCGCCGCGGCGCAGCAGCAGGTGCGGATCGCCGAGCAGCTGCAGCGAGCCCTGCTCACCGCGCCTCCCGAGCCCGACCACGCCCACGTCGTCGTGCGGTACGTGCCCGCCGCGGCGGCCGCGCAGGTGGGCGGCGACTGGTACGACGCCTTCCTCCAGCCGCCCGGGGCGACGGTGCTCGTCATCGGCGACGTGCTCGGCCACGACACCGACGCGGCCGCCGCCATGGGACAGGTGCGGACGCTCGTGCGCGCAGCAGCCGTCATGACGGGCGAGGGACCCGCGGGCGTGCTGCGGGCCACCGACAGGGCGGTCCGCGCGCTCGAGGTCGGTCCCACCGTCACGGCGGTGGTCCTTCGGCTCGAGCAGGACGCCGAGCAGGTGGAACGGCGCGTGACCACGCTGCGCTGGTCCAACGCGGGCCACCCGCCCCCCGTCCTGCTCGACGAGGACGGCGGGGCCCGCTTCCTCCACGCGCCGGACGCCGGCGCCGACCTGCTGCTCGGGGTCGACCCCGACGTCGACCGTGGCGAGCACACGGCCGAGGTGCCGCGTGGCTCGACCGTGCTGCTCTACACCGACGGGCTCGTGGAGCGGCGCCGCGAGGGCCTCGACGCCGGGCTCGAGCGGCTGCGGGCGACCGTGGCCGCCGTGGCCCGCGCGCAGGCGGCCGGTGACGTCGCGGACGGTCTGGACGCGCTGTGCGACGAGGTGCTCGCGCGCATGCTGCCCGAGCGCGGCCGGGACGACGTCGCGCTCGTCGCGGTCCGGCTGCACCACCAGGACCGGCCCCGACCGCTCCAGGCCGGGGCTGTCGACCTCCCGTCGTGGGCGTCGGCCGAGCCCGACGTCCCGCTGGTCGACGGCCGACCCTGACGCGGTCGGACCGGTCTCAGCCGGGCTGTCCGTCCGGGAGCCCGGCCGGCGCGTCGCGGACGGCCGTCGCCGTCGCCGCCGCGTGCGCCTCGTCCCGGTAGCGCCGGCGCGGCCCGAGCCACACGCGCAGGCCGTCGCCGCGGGAGCGGGGGATGACGTGCTGGTGGCGGGAGCCGCGCGGTGCCCGCACCTCCGGCCCCGCCTCCGCGGATCGGGACGGACCGGCGGGTAGCGTCGCGGCCCGTGAGCCGGAGGGCACTGGTCGTCACCCTGGGGCGGGCGCGCGGTGCTCTCGCGGCCGTCCGCTCCCTGACGGCCGCCGGCTGGACGGTCGGGGTGGGCACGCCCGACGGGGGCGGCATGGTCGGCGCGTCCCGCGCCTGCGCCGCCCGTCACACGGTGCCCCGCCCGCGCGGCGACGGTCAGGACTTCCTCGCCGGGGTGCAGCGGGCCGTCCGTGAGGGCGGCTACGACGTCGTCTTCGGCGGCGCCGACGACTGGATGGCCGCCCTGTCGTGGTTCGCGGCCGACGTCCCGGCGCGTGTCGCCCACCCGGCCCCCGACGTCGTCGCCCGCGCGCTGGACAAGGCCGAGCTCGGTGAGCGCGCCCGCGCGGTCGGCATCGCCTCGCCGGCGACCACGACCGGGACGACCGAGGCGCTCGCGTCCTGGGACGGCCCCGTGGTCGTCAAGTGCCGCTCGCACTGGCGGCCCGGTCAGCGGGAGCCGCTGCGCGTGGAGACGCGCGTGTTCGCGAGCGCGCACGACGGCGCCGCCCGCGAGCGGCTGCGGCAGATCGAGGCGGCCGGTCTCGAGGCGGTCCTGCAGCGCCCGGTGAGCGGTGGCCTCGGTGCCCTCATCGGGCTCGTGCACGACGGCCGGCTCGTGGGGAGGGTGCAGCAGCGGGCCCGGACGCTCTGGCCGACCCCGAGCGGCGTCTCGGCGAGCGCGGAGACCGTGGCGGTCGACGCCGACCTGGCCGCGCGGGCCGAGCGGCTGCTGGCCGGGCTCGGCTGGACGGGGCTCGTCGAGCTGCAGTTCCTCACCGGCGACGACGGCGTACCGCACCTCATCGACCTCAACGGCCGCTTCTACGGCTCGATGGGCCTCGCCGACGCGGCACGCCCGGGCCTCGCCGACGCGTGGGCACGGCAGGCCCTCGGCCTGCCCGTCCCCGACCTGCCCGACGCGCCGGCGGGCGTGCGGTTCTCCTGGGGGGCGGGCGACCTGCGACGGGCGACGGTGGAGCGCCGCGGCGGGCTCGTCCGCGACGTGGCGGGCACCCTGCGCTGGGCGGCGTCCGCGCGCACGAGCGTGTGGTCGCGGCGCGACCCGGCTCCCACGTGGCACCTCGTCACGAGCCGGCTGCGACCGACCGGTCGCCGTGCCGTGGGTCCCGGACCGGCGGTCGGCACCGGCTCGTCCCGACCGGACGCGGGGGACCCGACCGTCGGTGGGGCCGTCGTGTCGGACTCCCGGGTCCTGGGCTGAGCGGGCCAGCGCGGGGCTCCGGGCGGCGCAGCTCGGGCCTGGTCGCCGCCGGCATCCTCGTCTCCCGCGTCACGGGGCTCGTGCGCGAGCGCGCGCTCGGGCACTACCTCGGCACGAGCGGTGCCGCCGACGCCTTCACCGTCGCGTTCCGCATCCCGAACCTGCTGCAGCACCTGCTGGGGGAGGGGGTGCTGTCGGCGTCGTTCATCCCGGTGTACAGCCGGCTGCTGGCCGAGGGGCGGCCGCGCGACGCCGGCCGGGTCGCCTCGGCGGTGCTCGGCCTGCTCGTCCTCGCCGCAGGTGGCCTCACCCTGCTCGGGGTCGCCCTCGCCGAGCCGCTCACGGTCCTGATCGCGGGTGGCCTGCGCGCCCGACCGGACACGTTCGCGCTCACCGTCGACCTCGTCCGGCTCATGTTCCCCGCCGTCGGCCTGCTGGTCGTGAGCGCGTGGTGCCTCGGGGTCCTCAACAGCCACGGCCGGTTCTTCCTCTCCTACGTCGCGCCGTCGCTGCTCAACGTGGCGCAGGTCGTCGCGCTCGCCCTGGCTGCCTGGTACCTCGTCGACGGGACGGCCGGGACGGTCCGGGTGCAGGAGGAGCTCGTCCGCTGGCTGGGCGTCGGCACCGTCGTCGGAGGCGGGCTGCAGCTGCTCGTGCAGCTGCCGGCGGTGCTGCGGCTCACGCGCGGGCTGCGGCCGGTCCCGCGCGTGCGCGTACCCGGCGTGCCGGAGGTGCTGCGCGCGTTCGGGCCCGTGGTGGCGGCCAAGGGCGTCGTGCAGGTCTCGACGTACCTGCAGGTGCTGCTCGCGAGCTACCTCGCCGCCGGTGCGCTCGCGAGCCTGCGGTACGCGCAGGTGCTCTACCTGCTGCCCGTCAGCCTCTTCGGCATGGCGGTCGCCGCCGCGGCGCTGCCACGGCTGTCGGCCGGCTCGGCGCAGGAGCGCGCGGCGGGGGGCGGCCGGGAGTCGTCGCTGCGGCACGTCGAGGCGGGGCTCGGCCGGGTCGCCGCCCTCGTCGTGCCGACCGCGGTCGGCTACCTCGTGGTCGGGGACCTCGTGACCGCGACGCTCTTCCAGACGGGTGAGTTCGGGCGGCTGGAGGTGGTGGCGGTGTGGCTCGTGCTCGCCGGCTTCACCGTCGGGCTCACCGCCACCACATCGGGCCGGCTGCTCCAGGCCGCCCTGTACGCCGGCTCGGAGACGCGGATCCCCGCGGTCACCGCCACCGTCCGTGTCGTCGTGTCCCTGGTGGTGGGGGCCGTCCTCATGCTGCAGCTGGACCGGGTGGCGGTCACGCCGGACGGGCTGCGCGTCCTCGGGGACCTGCCCGCCCTCACCCCGCTGCCCGCCGACGAGCGCGACGACACCGCCGGCGTCGTGCGTCTCGGTGCGGCGGGCCTGGCGCTCGGCAGCGGGCTCGCCGCCTGGGTCGAGGTCGTGGCGCTGCGCCGGGCCGTCCGGCGCCGGCTCGGCCCGGTCCGGCTCGGCGGCGGCCAGCTCGGCCGGATCGCCCTCGCCGCCGCGGCGGCCGGTGCGGTCGCGGGGCTGGCCCGGCCGCTGCTGCTCACCCTGCCGCCGGAGGTGGGCGGTCTCGCCGCGGTCGCCCTGCTCGGTGCCGTGTACGTGCCGTCGGCCCGTGCGCTCGGCGTCCGCGAGGTGACCGAGGTGCTCGCGAGCCTCGTGCGCCGGGTCCGGGCGCGACGAGGCTGACCCCGGGACGGTCCCCGCGCCACCGTTGACGCCGCGCCCCCGGGGTCCGGAGCATGCTGTCGTGGCCACGCAGCTGTTCGCGTACCTCAGCTACCCCGACGCGCCCGCGGCGCTCGACTGGCTCCGCGCCGTCGGCTTCGAGGTGGTCGCCCGGCAGGACGGCGAGGACGGCAGCGTCCTGCACAGCGAGGTGCGGCTCGGCGACGTCGTCTGCATGGTGGCGAGCGACGACGCCGCGTACACGGTCGCGCCGCTCGTCGGCCGCTCGAGCGGCGCCGGGCTCTACCTCGGCATGGCCGACGCGGCCGAGGTCGACGCGTTCCACGACGCGGCGGTCGCCGCGGGCGGGACCTCGGTGACGCCGCCGGAGGACACCGAGTGGGGCACCCGGCGGTGCCGGGTGCTCGACCCCGCCGGGCGGGAGTGGAGCGGGGGCACCTACCTGCCGGGCAGCAGCTGGGGCTGACGCCGCCCGCGCGGTGACTCCTCCTCCGCGACCGCGACACGCCGCGCGTGGCGGTCACCCAGGGAGCCTCAGCCGCCGGAGGGTGCCTCGGCGAGCTCCTTGAGCGTGGCGAGCGCCCGGTCCCACGCGGCGACCATGTCGTCGTAGTACTCCTCGGCGCTCGGCGCGGAGACCGCCAGGTGGGTGCCGCCGTCCGTCGGGGTGAGCCGGTAGGTCTCCCGGGTGCCGCGGTACTCCCGGGCGGCGTCGCTGTCGGTGTCGTCGCGGCCCTCGGTGACGATGCCGTCGTACTCGATGTCGACCAGCTCCGGGTACCTGCTCGTCAGGACGCGGCCGAGCATGCCGGTGCGGGACGGGTCGACGAAGCGGACGGTGCTGCCCTCCTGCCAGTCGGTCTCGGCGTAGGAGCCGGGCATGAACGCGGCCGTCCACCGCCGGTACGTGGTGTCGTCGAGCAGGACGCTCCACACCCGCTCCGGTGGCGCGGCGACGTGCACGGACTTCTCGATGGTGCGGGCGCTCATGCGGGCGCCTGCCCGTCTCGGCTCGGACCGGAGAAGCCGAGCAGGACCCCACCCGGCGCGCGCACGAGCGCCACCCGCACGCCCGGCATGACGTCGTGCGGGTCCTCGACCGCCGACGCGCCGGCCGCGAGCGCCGCGGTGAAGGCGGCGTCGGCGTCGTCGACGTGCACGGTCGGCGTGGAGCCGGGTGGCTCGCCGGGCGCGGTCGCGCGGACTCCGCCGCCGCCCTGCTCGGAGTAGGAGAAGAGGTGGTAGTCGCCGGCGGGGGTGGCCATGACGGGCCGGAACCGCCAGCCGAGGACGGTGGCGCACCACTCGCGCGTCGCAGCGGGGTCGTCGCTCGACAGCTCCGTATGGGTCACCCAGCCGTGCAGGCCGGGGGTGTGGCGGTGGGCGGTCTCGGTCGACTCGGCGGTCATGGCTGCTCCTCGGTGGCCGGGTGCATGGCGGGCACGGCGTGACGTGGCCGAGGGTGGACCGGGGCGGGACCGCGGACTCATCGGTGCCGAGCGGGAGGGCGGGTGTGCCACGCGCCCTACCGCGGACGGGCGACCTCCGCGACGGCCCGGGCGACCGCGTCGGGGTCCTCGTCCACCGCGAGGTGGCCGAGCCCGGGCAGGACGGTCAGCGCGGTGCCGAGCCGGTCGCGGGCGGCGGCCGCGAGCGCGTCGGGTGGCAGGAAGCAGTCGTGCTCGCCGGACAGCACGTGCACCGGGGTGCCGCGCCAGCGGTCGAGGACGGCTCCGGGCAGCGGCCCGGGTGCGCCGACGGGTCGGCAGCAACGGGCGACGAGGGTGAACCACTCGACGAGCTGCGCGCTCGGGGGGTGGCCCGGACCGGTCAGCTGCTCGAGGAGGGCGCGGGACCGGGCCGGGGTGGGCCGCAGCACCCACGGCAGCGTCGCCGCGAGCACCCGCCGGCCCACGCGCAGCCGCACGAGCCCAGCCGGGTCCACGAGCACGAGCGCGGCGACGCCGGCGGTGGGCATCGCGAGCGCGACGGCCGCGCCGAGCGAGTGCCCGACGACGACGAGCGGTCCGGGCTGGGGCGACTCGTGCCGCAGCCGTTCGACCACCTGTCCGGCCCACGTCCCGTACGCCGTCATGCGGTGCCGACGGGGGAGGTCGGCGTCGCTGAGCCCGGGCTGGTCCGGCAGGTCCGCGACAACGACCCGCAGACCCTCCTCCACGAGGGCGCGCACGAGCGGCAGGCTCGTGGCCGCGGCCATGTCGGTGCCCGGCAGGAGGAGAACGGTGGCACCGCCGCGCCCGGCGACGAGCAGGTGCGAGCTGCCCGCGCCGGTCTCGACGCTGCGCTCCTCGTGCGCCACGTCGGTCTCGGCGAGGCGCTCCCGGCACCACGCGACGACGACCCGCCGACCCTCGTCCGTCCGGTAGCGGCTGCGCACGGACCGCATCCTGCCCCCTCCCCGGTCGCCCACGGCCGCCGTCCCGGGGCTGTGCAGAGCATCCGCCGAGACGCCGTCACGCATCACCCGACGACGAACCGTCAAGGATGAGGCGAAGGTGCACACACCGACCGGTGGGCCTGTCGACCTTCGGGACATGCTTGACAGATCTGTGTCGGTAGATCCTTGACACTCATTCGTTTGTGATCTTGGCCCGGCGGGCCGCGGCGTTCTTCCACCGCACCGGTCGATCATTGGTCCTGGCGACGGTCTTGACCAGGACCTCCGCCACCCAGAACTGCAGCAGGTCGGCCTTGACCAGCACGTCCGCCCGTGAGCCGGCGTAGTGCTTGCCCACGCACACGACCTGCCCGGCCACCGACACCACCCCGTTGGTCGTGATCCTGCGCGCGACCCACTGCTCACCGGACTGCTCCGGGACTCCCTTCGGACGTTGTACCGCCTCCACCCCACGAGCCGACCCCCGGGCCGGCTTCCCAGCAATGTGTCCTGAGGCTCGCTGCTGCGGCACCACTGCCGGTGCGCCGCCGCTCTGGCTGCCTTGGCTGCCCTGACCGCCCTGACCGCCCTGGCCGCCCTGACCGCTGCGCCCGGCGAAGCGGGCGGCGGGCACCTCGTCCTCCAGCGACTGGTGCGGCCGGTCG